>JAJZVD010000034.1 GCA_021845805.1 Pseudomonadota bacterium
CAGGCGCCCGACATCTGGGACCATGCCTATGTGATCGTCGATTTCGCCAGCGGCGCGCGGGCCATGCTGGAACTGTGCATGTTCGCCGAAGGCGCCCGCTATCAGGAGGAGATCAGCGCCTTGGGCCCGCTGGGCAAGATCGAGGCGCTGGTGCCCGGGCCGGGGCGGTTCTGGCCTGCCCATCTGGGCGCCCCGCCGGTGCCGCAGGTGATCGTCAGCCCGCGCGACCCCAAGGGGCCGCGGGTGCTCGAGGTGCCGGTGGACCCCGATATCCTGGCCGCGGGCGACCACAACGGCTCGACCTTCTACCAGCACCGCGGCTTCAACGCCGCGGCGCGGGGGCAGGGCGCACCCGAGGTGGGGCTGATCGACGGCTGGTGGGCCGTGGCGATCGGCATGGCCGCGCAGCAATCGGCCGCCACAGGGCAGGCCGTGCGCTTCGATCAGGTGGATTACGCGCCGCGTTAGGGGCGCCGACGCGGCACCGTCGCAGAACCGTCGCGTCCCGCTGCTAGCGGGGGGCGGCCCGACCCCGGAGGACCCGATGCCGAAGCTGAGCCCCACCACCCCCTTCCTGCACGAGGGCTGCGAGATCGCGGGCTCGACCTTCGGGGCCTATGTGGAAATCGGGCAAGGCAGCCGGGTGCTGAATTCCAGCATCGGCGACTACAGCTATTGCGACCGCTACGCCGACATCGCCAACTGCACTGTAGGCAAGTTCGCCAACATCGCCAGCTTCACCCGCATCGGCCCCACCGACCACCCGATGGACCATGCAAGCCTGCACCATTTCCTCTACCGCTCGGACGACTACTGGGACGACGTTGACCGCGATGCCGATTTCTTTGCCCGCCGCGCCGCCCGCCGGGCCAGTGTCGGGCACGACACCTGGATCGGCCACGGCGCCATCGTGCGCCCCGAGGTGACGGTGGGCCACGGCGCGGTGGTGGCGGCGGGGGCGGTGGTCACGAAGGATGTGGCGCCCTACACGATCGTGGCCGGGGTGCCCGCGGTGCCGCTGCGGCGGCGCTACGCCGAGGCGGTGGCCGAGCGGATGATCGCGCTGGCCTGGTGGGACTGGGGCCACGACCGGCTGCGCGCCGCGCTGCCCGATTTCCGCGCCCTGACAGCCGAGGCGTTCCTTGAGAAACACGCGCAAGGCGTATAGCCTCGCCCGATGGTCAAGCCCGATCCCGCCCTGATCCGATCCTTCGCGACCGCGGCCGATTTCGGCGCGTGGCTTGCGCTGAACCATGCCCGCGAAGACCTGCTGTGGCTGAAGCTCGGCAAGCAGGGCAGCGGCCTGCCGAGCGTCAGCAAGTCCGAGGCGATCGACACGGCGCTGTGCTGGGGCTGGATCGACGGGCAACTGGCCGCGTTCGACACGGCGGCCTTCCTGACCCGCTTCACCCCGCGCAAGCGCGGCTCGGCCTGGTCGCAGGCCAATTGCGCCCGGGCCGAGGCACTGATCGCCGCGGGCCGGATGCAGCCGCCGGGGCTGGCGCAGGTGCAGGCGGCGCAGGCCGACGGGCGGTGGCAGGCGGCCTATGCGGGGCAGGGGGCGATGACGATCCCCGAGGATTTCCTGACCGCGCTGGCCACCCGGCCCGAGGCCGGGGCGACCTATGCCCGGCTGAACCGCGCCAACCTTTATGCGGTGTCCTACAGGCTGGCCACGGCGCGCACGCCCGCGGCGCGGGAAAAGCGGATCGCGGCGATCCTCGACCGGCTTGCCAAAGGCGAGACATACCACTGACGGCCTCGCCACGGGCGCAAGCGCCCGCCGATCACTCTGCCGCCAGCGACATCGCCTGCGTGCCGCCCAGGAACCGGCGCGCGGCCTCGCCCGCCAGGTAGGTCAGCCGCCCGCCCGCAACCGTCGCCTCGATGGCGCGGGTGGTGGCGTTCACCACCACCAGATCCGCGCGCCGGCCGGGTGCCAGCGTGCCGCGGTCGGGCATCCGCAGGATCTCGGCCGGGGTGGTCGAGATCATCGCCCAGGCCTTGGGCAGGCTGGCCAGACCCTGGTCGACCAGCGCCCAGGCCGCGGCCGCAAGCGCGGGCATGTGGTCATCGGACACCAGCGCATCCACCAGTCCCTGCCGCACCAGATCGGTCGCCGCCACGTTGCCGGTCCGGCTGCCGCCCCGCAGCACATCGGGCGCGCCCATCAGGACCGGGTTCATCATCGCCCGCGCCGCCGCCGCCGCCCGGCGCGAGGCCGGACACACGGCCACCCGGGCGCCAATCATGGAAAACCGCTCGCGGGTTTCGCCATCGGGGTCGTCGTGGCTGCCATAGACCACGCCCAGCCGGTCAAAGGCCTCGGCCAGCCGGCAAAGATGGCGCGGCACCTCGCGCGACCGTGCGGCGGCGCGTTCGGCGGCGGTCAGGTGCTCTTCGGGGCTGCGCCCCAGCTTCCGCGCCCAGAGCGCGAAGGCCGCGGGGTCGTCCCGCCGCATCTCCAGCGCCTCGTCCAGGTGGTTGTTGAACACCACATAGCCGATCCGCGCCCGTTCCACGAGCGCCAGAAGCGCGTCGCCGCTGTCCACCAGATGCGTCTCGCAGCGGATCTGCAGGCGGATGTCGGTCAGAAGATGGGGCCGCACGGCCGCCAGCGCCTCGGCCACGGCGGCGGCCTGAACAGGGCTGCGGTGGCCACCCTCCCAGCTCCAGCCCTGTGCGAAGAAGGCGGTGGTCACGCCGTTCGCCGCCGCGTCGCGGTCGGCCGATTGCAGCCCGTGCGCCAGCGGGAAGGGCGCCGAGGGGCGCGGCGCGATGTGGCGTTCGAAACTGTCGCCGTGCAGGTCGATGATCCCGGGCAGGATCAGGTAGCCCGCAAGGTCCACCTCGGGCAGGGGGCCGGTGGTGATCCGGCCCTCGGCCAGCGCAAGCGAGCGGCGCTGCATCTCGCCGTCACGCAGGATCGTGGCGCCCGTCAGGCGCAGGGGAGGCAGGAGAGACATCGGGAAACCGGCTGCTCGGAGGGGTTGTTTTGCCTGTGGATAACCCGAATCTGTATCGCCGGTGTGACATCCGCACCGCCGTGGCCCCGGGGGGGGGCGCGTCAGTCCGGCGCCACGGTCAGCGTCACCCTGTCGCCCGCGAACCAGGTGGTGCCGAATTCCACCGGCAGCCCCGCGGGGTCGACGTTCAGCGCCTCGGTCCGCAGGATCGCGGCGCCAACCGGCAGGCGCAGCGCCGCGGCCTGCGTCGCGCTGGCGGTCTTGGCGGTGATGCGGGTGGCGGCGCGGGTGTAATCGGCCATCCCCGCCGCGCGCAGCGCCTCGGTCACCGAATGGGTCCGGGCCAGCGCCGCGGGCAGGCCGGGCAGCGCCGCGGCCGGAAAGACCGACCGGAACAGCGCCAGCGGCTGCCCGTCGGCCAGCGAGACGCCTTCGTAGACATGCACCTCGGCCCCTTCGGGCAGGCCAAGCTCGGCCCGCTCGCGCGCATCGGCATGGCGGGTTTCCAGCCGCAGCGCCTGCCTGTCGGCCAAATGGCCCGCCGCCGCCAGTGCCTGATGAAAGCGCACCCGCCGCCCCAGCGGGTAATCCATCGGCTTCGCGGCCACGAAGACACCCGCCCCCCGCCGGGCATGGACAAGCCCCGCCGCCGCCAGCGCGGCCAGCGCGCGGCGCACGGTGTGCCGGTTCACCCCGAAGCGGGCCGAAAGCGCGGCCTCGGTCGGCAGCCGGTCGCCGGGGCAGTAGTGGCCACGGGCAACCTCGGCGCGCAGGGTGTCGGCGATGCTCTGCCACAGGGCCGGTCGCGGCATGGCGTCTCCGTCATCAAAACTTCACTGGGGTCGGCTTGTGTCGCGGGGGGGGATCGGCTAGATGTTGTCTAGTTGTATAGATGCTTCGACAACGTCGCAAGGTGTCCAGATGGCGCAAGCCTTCGACCGCAAGGGCTGGATGGGGCTGCTGGCGCGGGCGCGGCCCGAGGCGCTGGCCGCGCTCTGGGACGAAAGCCCCGCGCATGAACTGCTGCGCGCCCCCGAGATCGGCGCCGTCATGGTGCAGGGTCGCCAGGGCGGCACCGGCGCGCCTTTCAATCTGGGCGAGATGACGGTGACGCGCTGTTCGCTGCGCCTGCCGACGGGCGAAGTGGGCCATGCCGCCGTGCAGGGCCGTGACAGGGCCCATGCCCGCCGCGCGGCGCTTCTGGATGCGCTGTTGCAGGGCCCGCGGGGGCCCGCGCTGCAACAGGCGGTGCTGGCGCCGCTGGCCGCCGCCCGCGCCGCGGCGGCCGACGCCCGCGCTGCCCGTGCCGCGGCGACCCGGGTCGAGTTCTTCACGCTGGTCCGGGGGGAGGACTGATGGATGCCATCTCGCTTCAGGGCGGCTTCGCCGACCCCGCGCGCGCCGCCGCCCGCGCCTTCCGCGCCGTGCTGAACGCCATGGCGCGCCCCGGCGGGATCGAGGCGGTGGCGGGTGCCGCGCCCCCCGCGCCGCTGTCGGTCGCGGCCGGCGTGGTACTCCTGACACTGGCCGATGCGACGACCCCGGTCTGGCTGGCCCCCGCGGTCGACCGGCCGGCGCTGCGCGACTGGATCACCTTCCACACCGGCGCGCCATTCGCCGCGCCGGGCGAGGCGGTCTTCGCGCTGGGCGACTGGGCGGGCCTTCTGCCGCTGGGCCGCTTTGCCACCGGCTCTGCGCAATACCCCGACCGCTCGGCCACCCTGATCGTCGAGGTTCCGGCGCTGGCGCCCGCCACCCACCGGCTGACCGGCCCCGGCATCCGCGAGGCCGCCACGCTGCGCCTGCCGGGGATGCAGGCGGAGGCGCTGAACGCCGGGCGCTTTCCGCTCGGGCTGGATCTGATCCTGACCTGCGGCGACCGGCTGGCCGGGCTGCCGCGCACCACCCGGGCGGAGGCGCTGTAGATGTATGTGGCCGTCAAGGGCGGAGAGCGGGCGATCGAAAACGCCCATGCCTTCCTGGCCGAGGAACGCCGCGGCGATCCCGCGGTGCCCGAACTGTCGGTGGCCCAGATCCGCGAGCAGATGACGCTGGCCGTGAACCGGGTGATGGCCGAGGGCTCGCTGTACGATCCCGACCTGGCCGCGCTGGCGATCAAGCAGGCCCGCGGCGACCTGATCGAGGCGATCTTCCTGATCCGCGCCTATCGCACCACGCTGCCGCGCTTCGGGTCGTCGCGCCCCGTCGACACCGCCGCCATGGCCTGCGACCGGCGCATCTCGGCCACCTTCAAGGATGCGCCGGGCGGGCAGGTTCTGGGGCCGACCTTCGATTACACCCACCGGCTGCTGGATTTCGCCCTGCTGGCCGAGGGTGCGCCGCCTGTCGCGCCCAAGGCCGCGCCGCGCCGCGAGCCGACGCCCCGCATCACCGATTTCCTGAACCGCGACGGCATGATCGAGGTCGAGCCCGCCTCGGAGGCCGCGCCCCCCGACCTGACGCGCGCGCCGATGGAACTGCCCGCGGGCCGCGCGCTCAGGCTTCAGGCGCTGACCCGGGGCGACGAGGGGTTCGTGCTGGGCATGGCCTATTCCACCCAGCGCGGCTACGCCCGCAACCACGCCTTCGTGGGCGAGCTTCGGATCGGAACCTGTTCGGTGGAAATGGAAATCCCCGAGCTGGGCTTCTCGGTCGAGATCGGCGAGCTGGTGCTGACCGAATGCGAGACGGTGAACCAGTTCAAGGGTTCGAAGACCGAACCCGCGCAGTTCACCCGCGGCTATGGCCTGGTCTTCGGCCAGACCGAGCGCAAGGCGATCTCGATGGCGCTGGTCGACCGGGCGCTGCGCTGGAAGGAACTGGGCGAAGACAGTTCCGGCGCCCCCGCGCAGGACGAGGAATTCGTGCTGATGCATGCCGACAACATCCAGGCGACCGGCTTCCTCGAGCACATAAAACTTCCGCATTACGTGGACTTCCAGTCCGAACTGGAACTGGTGCGCAAGCTGCGCGCCGGGGTGCGGGGCGGGCAGGCGGAGGCGGCGGAATGAGCGCCCTGCGCCCGATCCTGCCCCCCACGGGCGCCCCGGCACGCGCGGTGCGGCCATGACCGCCATCGTTTTCGACATCGGCAACGTGCTGATCCGCTGGGACCCGCATCTGGCCTTCCTGCCCGATCTGAGCAGCCGCGCGGCGGTGGATGCCTTTCTGGCCCGCATCGCCTTCCACGATCTGAACCTGCGCGCCGACGCGGGGGAACCCTTTGGCGATCTTGCCGCCACGATCCCCGACCCTGCCGACCGCGCGCGCTTTGCCCGCTACCCCGACCGCTACCCCGCCACCCTGCCCGAGGCGATCGAAGGCACCTGGGCGCTGATGGACCGGCTGCGCGCCCGGGGCCACGCGATCCATGCCATCACCAACTGGTCGGCGGAAACCTGGCCGCTGGGCGTGGCGGCGCATCCGCGGCTGGGCAGCGCCTTCGGGGTCACCGTGGTCTCGGGGCTGGAACGGGTGCTGAAGCCCGATCCGCGGATCTTCGCGATCCTCTGCGACCGTGCCGGTCTGACCCCGGCCGAGGCCGTCTTCATCGACGACACCGCCCGCAACGTCGAGGGCGCGCGG
Organism: Pseudomonadota bacterium; assembly: GCA_021845805.1. Taxonomy (GTDB): domain Bacteria; phylum Pseudomonadota; class Alphaproteobacteria; order Rhodobacterales; family Rhodobacteraceae; genus Solirhodobacter. Next base: position 6,552 of record JAJZVD010000034.1, read on the forward strand.
GCCTTCGGGATGGACGCGATCCACTTCACCGGCGCCCCCGCGCTCGAGGCCGCGCTAGCCGCACGGAACCTGCTGTGACCGAATACAACTTTGCCTATCTCGACGAGCAGACGAAACGCATGATCCGCCGCGCGCTTCTGAAGGCGGTTGCGATCCCCGGCTACCAGGTGCCCTTCGCCAGCCGCGAGATGCCGATGCCCTATGGCTGGGGCACCGGCGGGGTGCAGGTGACGGCGGCCTGCCTGACGCCCGAGGATGTGCTGAAGGTGATCGACCAGGGCGCCGACGACACCACGAACGCGGTGTCGATCCGCGCGTTCTTCCAGCGCACCGCGGGCGTGGCCACGACCACGCAGACGGGTGCTGCCAGCATCATCCAGACCCGCCACCGCATTCCCGAACAGCCGCTGACCGAGGGGCAGATCCTGGTCTACCAGGTGCCGATCCCCGAACCCCTGCGCTTTCTGGAACCGCGCGAGACCGAGACGCGCAAGATGCACGCGCTGGAGGACTACGGGCTGATGCATGTGAAGCTTTACGAGGACATCGCCCGCCACGGCGCCATCGCCACCGCCTATGCCTATCCGGTGAAGGTCGAGGGGCGCTATGTCATGGACCCCTCGCCGATCCCCAAGTTCGACAACCCCAAGCTGTCGGATTGCCCCGCGCTTCAGCTCTTCGGGGCTGGGCGCGAACAGCGGATCTATGCGCTGCCGCCCTGGACGCGGGTGGTCAGCCTCGATTTCGAGGATTTCCCCTTCGAGCCCAGCAAGGCGCAGCATGACTGCGCGCTGTGCGGGGCGGCGGGCAGCTATCTGGACGAGGTGATCGTGGACGATGCGGGCGGGCGGATGTTCGTCTGTTCCGACACCGACTATTGCGCCACGCGGCAGGCGTCGGGGCATCGCGTCACGGAGGCCGCGCCATGAGCGGGGAACGGATTTTCGCCGAAAATTCGGGGCGATCTTTCGACGAAAGATCGCGTGCGGCGCCGCTGCTGCAGGTGCGCGGGCTGACAAGGCGCTATGGCGCGCGCCTCGGCTGCGGCGATGTCGCCTTCGATCTCTGGCCCGGGGAGGTGATGGGGATCGTGGGCGAAAGCGGTTCGGGCAAGTCCACGCTGCTGAACTGCCTTGCGGGGCATCTGGCGCCCGACGCGGGCCAGGTGATCTTTGCCACCCGCGACCGCGGGCCCGTCGACACCGTGACCATGTCCGAGCCCGAGCGGCGGATGCTGGGGCGCACCGACTGGGCCTTTGTGCACCAGAACCCGCGCGACGGGCTTCGGATGGCGGTGTCGGCGGGTGGCAATGTGGGCGAGCGGCTGATGGCGGTCGGCGCGCGCAACTACGGCGCCATCCGCGCCTCTGCGCTCGACTGGCTGGGCCGGGTCGAGATCGCCGCCGACCGGATCGACGACCGTCCCCTTGCCTTCTCGGGCGGCATGCAGCAACGCTTGCAGATCGCGCGCAACCTCGTGACCGGCCCGCGGCTGGTGTTCATGGACGAGCCGACGGGGGGGCTGGATGTCAGCGTGCAGGCGCGGCTTCTGGACCTGCTGCGGGGGCTGGTGCGGCGCATGGGTCTGTCGGCGATCATCGTGACGCATGATCTGGCGGTGGTGCGGCTGCTGGCCGACCGGCTGATGGTGATGAAGGGAGGACAGGTGGTGGAAAGCGGGCTGACCGATCAGGTGCTGGACGATCCGCAGCACGCCTATACCCAGCTTCTCGTCTCGTCCGTGCTGCAGGTCTGAGATGTTGCACGCCTTTCGCCCCGGCGCCTCCGGGCTCGACCGCCTTGACGCCACCGCCCCGCTGACCGCCGCGATGTGGATCGACCTTCTGCACCCGACCGAAGAGGAGCAGCGCGCCGTCACGGCCTTCGGGGTCGAGGTGCCAAGCCTGAGCGAGATGGAAGAGATCGAGATATCGAACCGCCTCTATCACGAGGAGGGCGCCGATTACCTGACCGTGGTGCTGCCCGGCATGTCCGACAGCCGCGCGGCGACGGCGGGGCCGGTCACGTTCATCCTGCAAGCCGACCGGCTGGTCACCGTGCGCCACCACGCGCCCCGCCCGTTCGACACCTATCCGCCCCGCGCGGCCAAGGCGGCGGCGGGCTGTGCAAGCCCGGCACGCATCTTCCTGGGCCTGACCGAGGACATCGTGGGCCGCCTTGCCGACCTGCTGGAAGAGGTGGGTCGCTCGCTCGACCAGGTGTCGCGCGATGTCTTCAGCGGCAAGGCGGGGGGCGACGCGGGCCTGCTGCAACTGGCGCTGGAACAGACCGGGCGCACGGGCGACCTGCTGGGCCGGGTGCGGCTGGGGCTGCTGACGATGGAACGGGCGCTGGGCTACTTTGGCCAGGCGCTGTCCGCCCGACCCGAGGGCGAGCCGCTTCAGCCCGTGGTCAACGGCCAGATCCGCGACATCCAGGCGCTTGAGGTGCACGCGGATTTCCTGTCCTCGCGCCTCAGCCTGACGGTGGATGCCACGCTGGGCATGGTGAACCTGGCGCAGAACGTGACGGTGCGGATCGTGTCGGTGGTGGCGGTCCTGTTCCTGCCGCCCACCCTGATCGCCTCGGTCTATGGCATGAACTTCGCCCACATGCCCGAACTGGCCAGCCCCTGGGGCTATCCGGCGGCGCTGGTGCTGATGCTGGCCTCGGCGGTGGGCACCTACCTGTTCTTCAAGTGGCGCAATTGGCTCTGAGGCGGCGATGATCGAGATCCGCGACCTGCACAAATCCTTCACGCTCTGGAACCAGGGCGGGGCGGTCATTCCGGTGATGGCGGGCGCGCATCTGACGGTGGCGCCGGGCGAATGCGTGGCGCTGGTGGGCGCCTCGGGGGCGGGAAAATCGACCCTGATGCGGATGATCTACGGCAACTACCTGGCGCAGTCCGGGTCGATCCGGGTGGGCGGGCTGGACGTGGCGCGGGCCGAGCCGCGCCAGATCCTGGCGCTGCGGCGCGAGGTTCTGGGCTATGTCAGCCAGTTCCTGCGGGTGGTGCCGCGGGTGCCCACGGTCGATGTGGTGGCCGAACCGCTGCTGGCGCTGGGCGCCGATCCGGCGGACGCGCGCGCCCGGGCGCAGGCGCTGCTGGCGCGCCTTGCGATCCCCGAACGGCTCTGGGCGCTGTCGCCCACCACCTTCTCGGGGGGCGAGCAGCAGCGGGTGAACATCGCCCGCGGCTTCGTGCATCCCTACCCGGCGCTGCTGCTGGACGAGCCGACCGCCAGCCTCGACGCGGCGAACCGCGACACCGTGCTGCGCCTGATCGAAGAGGCCAAGGCCCGCGGCGCGGCCATCGTGGGCATCTTCCATGACGAGGCCGCCCGCGACCGGGTGGCCGACCGGGTGGTCGATGTCACCGGCTTCACCCCGCAGCGGGGGGCGCGCTGATGCGCCCGTCCGGGCGCCGCCTGTCAGCCTGCGGGGCGCCGTGATGCCGGGGCGTCTGGTGGCGGTGGTCGGTCCTTCGGGTGCGGGCAAGGATACGCTGATCGCGGCGGCGCAGGCCGCGCGGCCCGGCCTGCATGTGGCGCGCCGGGTCATCACCCGGCCTGAAGAGGCGGGCGGCGAGCCCTTCGAAGGTGTCACGCCTGCGGAATTCGCCCGCCGCAAGGCCGCGGGCGCCTTCGCGCTGGACTGGGAGGCGCACGGGCTTTGCTACGGCATCCCCGCCAGCATCGACGCGGCGCTGGCGCAGGGCCGCGACGTGGTCTTCAACGGCTCGCGCGCCATGCTGGGCACCGCCTGGGAACATTACCCGGGCCTTTCGGTGATCCATGTCACCGCCTCGGCGCCGGTGCTGGCCGAACGGCTGGCCGCGCGCGGCCGCGAAAGCCGACAGGACATCGCCCGCAGGCTTGCGCGCGCAAGCTACGAGATCCCCTACGGCATCCCGATCCGGGTGGTGCAGAACGACGGCCCGCTGGCGCAGGCGGTGGCGGCGTTCCTCGCCGCGCTTCAGCCCGACAGGGGGTAGCGGTGCAGCAGGTGGAACATCCCCGCACGCTCGCCGAAGAGGCAGAGGTCGGTCACCGCATAGGGCCGCGGCAGCAGGGGCGCCAGCACGGGGGCCAGCGCCGCGCGGGTGGCCTCGGCCTCGTCCTCGGCCAGATCCCCGGTCAGCGTCAGATGAAAGCGGAATTCCTCCATCACATGGGGATAACCCCAGAGATCCAGAAGCGCGCGCTGCCGCGGCGTCAGCCGCTCGGGGCGGCGGCGGGCCCGTTCGGCCGCATCGGGCGGCGCGCGGAAGCCGTCGAGCCGGGCCACCACCTCGGTGGCCAGCGCCTCCAGCGCCGCAGCCTCGCCCTCGGGGATCAGCGCCACGAAGCCGCCCAGCCGCGCAAGCTGCACCCCCGGCAGCGTCACCGGCCTCAGCCGGGCGGCAAGGGCCGCGGTGGCCTCGGCCAGCCCGGCGGCGCTGGTGCCATGCGCCAGCCGGAAGGGGGGCTTGAGCGTGCCGTGAAAGCCGTATTTGCGCGGCGCCGCGGTCAGGGCCGCGACCGGCCGGGGCAGCCCGCCCACCGCGGGATGCGCGGCGGCGCGGCCCCCGGCCGCATCCCAGCCCAGCCAGCCCGCGGCCCAGTCGGCCAGCGGCCCCGGCGGCGGGGCATGGTAGATCGCGTAGCGGTCGTATCCGGTCATGGCGGCCTCCCTCATCCGCGCCGTCTTGTCAGGCTGCCGTCACATTGCGATGACACTCTGCCGCGTTCCAGCGTCTTTCCCGCCTCCTGTCCTGCCCGCCTCCTGCCCGAAGGGTTCCGCCATGCCTGAGACCATCCTTGCCAATGCCACGCTGGTGCTGCCCGAGGGCACGCTGCGCGGGCGGCTGACCCTGGCCCAGGGCCGCATCGCAGAGATCGCCGAAGGCGCCGCGGTGCCCGCGGCGGCGATCGACTGCGCGGGCGACCTGATCGCGCCGGGCATGATCGAGCTGCACACTGACAACCTCGAACGCCATATCGAGCCGCGCCCCAAGGTCGACTGGCCGCATGGCCCCGCCATCGTGGCCCATGACGCGGAACTTGCGGGCTGCGGCATCACCACCGTCTTCGACGCGCTGCGGGTGGGCTCGATCACCCGGCGCGACACCAGCTACAGGCCCTATGCCCGCCCGCTTGCCTCGGAAATCCTTGATCTGCGGGCGAAAGGGGCGCTGCGGATCAACCACCTGCTGCACCTGCGCGCCGAGGTCTGCTCGGAAACGCTGATCGCCGAACTGGCCGAATTCGGCCCCGCCGACCTGGTGGGGATCGTCAGCCTGATGGACCACACGCCGGGCCAGCGCCAGTTCCGCGACGTGGACAAGCTGCGCGCCTATGTGCAGGGAAAGCGCGGCTATTCCGAACAGGACTTCCAGGACCATGTGGCCAACCTCAGGGCGCTGCGCGACACCTATGGCGCAGCCCACGAGGCCGCGGCGGTCTCCGAGGCCGCGCGGCTGGGCGCGGTGCTGGCCAGCCATGACGACACCACCGCCGAGCATGTCGCGACCTCGGCCGCCTATGGCATCCGGCTGGCCGAATTTCCCACCACCGAAGAGGCCGCGGCGGCCTGCCGGGCGCAGGGCATCGCGGTGATGATGGGGGCGCCGAACCTGATCCGCGGCGGCTCGCATTCCGGCAATGTCGCGGCCGAGGATCTGGCCCGCGCGGGGCTTCTGGACATCGTGTCGTCGGATTACGTCCCCGCCGCGCTGCTGACCTCGGCCTTCCGGCTGGCCGAGATCTGGGGCGATCTGGCGCGCGGGCTTGCCACGGTGACGGCGGCCCCCGCCGCCGCCGCGGGGCTTGCCGACCGCGGCCGCATCGCGCCGGGGCTCAGGGCCGACCTGATCCGCATCCGCCGCCTGGGCAGCCTGCCGGTGGTGCGCGCCACCTGGGTCGGCGGCACCCGCGTCGCCTGATCCCCGCAACGCCCGACCCCGCAACGCCCACCCCTTGCCCCCACCCGCCCCCCGCGCCAGAGTGCCGCCAGAGGAGACCACCATGACCGATGCCTTCACCGCCCCCGGCCGCTTCTGGCGCGGCAACCTTCACACCCATTCCACCAACTCCGACGGCGTGCTGCCGCCCGAGGAAGTCTGCCGCCGCTACCGCGCCGAAGGCTACGATTTCCTGGCGCTGACCGACCATTTCATCGGGAGCTTCAAGTATCCGATCAGCGATACCCGGCCGTTCCGCACGACGGGTTTCACCACCATCCTCGGCGCCGAACTGCATTCCGGCGCGATGTCGAACGGCGAGCTGTGGCACATCCTCGCGGTCGGCCTGCCGGCCGATTTCGCGCCCGGCAACGCCCCCGGTTTCATGCCGGTGCCGGGCCAGGAATCCGGCCCCGAGATCGCCGCCCGCGCCGTGGCGGCGGGGGCCTTCGTGGCCATCGCCCATCCGCAATGGTCGGGGCTGACGCTGGCGGATGCGCGCACGATCACCGCGGCCCATGCGGTCGAGATCTACAACCACGGCTGCGCCGAGGGCTGCGACCGCCCCGACGGCTTCGCCATCGCCGACCTGCTGCTGACCGAGGGGCGCAGGCTCAGCCTCTGCGCCACCGATGACGCGCATTTCTCCGAGCCCGACCACTTCGGCGGCTGGGTCATGGTGAAGGCCGCCGAGAACGACCCCGACGCGCTGGTCGAAAGCCTGAAGGCGGGGCTTTACTATTCCAGCCAGGGCCCCGAGATCCGCGGCGTGCATTTCGACGGCAAGGGGGTCGAGGTCGAATGCTCCGCCGTGCGTTCGGTGGTGATCCAGGGCCACGGCACCGGCGCCAAGGCGGTGCATGGCCAGTCGATGACCCGCGCGCGGGTGCCCTATGACCGGCTGAACAACTCGCCCTGGTTCCGCGTCTCGGTGATCGACCATGCCGGGCGCCGCGCCTGGTCGAACCCCTACTGGATCTGACCCGAAGGGGCGCCGCGCCCCCTCATTTTCTGTCCGCAAATATCCTCGGGGGGCGCGGGGGGCAGACAGCCCCCCGCCACGGCGGGCCCAGGCGCCACGCCTCAGGCCTTGCCTTCCAGCCCGTCGGCGGCCGCGCCGCTGGCCCCGGGGATGCGCATCTCGAAGACCTCGGTGACGCTGGTGTAGTCGTGATAGCCCAACCGCGCCAAGGGCCGGATCCGCGGGATGTCGAGCTTGCCCTCGGGCGTCAGCACCTCGTCCTTCACATGGATGCGCATGACCTCGCCATAGACCACCTCGACCCAGCCATGGGACGAGTTGCCGCGCAGGCGGTGGGTGGACAGGTAGCGGCACTCGAACTGGGCGGGGCTTTCGGCCACCCGCGGCCCCGGCGCCTCGATCGAGGGCGCCTTGGTCACCCCCGCCTTCTCGAATTCGTCCACCCCGTCCGGCCATTCCATCGACGAGATGTTGACCGCCTGCCGCAGGTCATAGGTGGCCATGTTCCAGACGAACCAGCCGGTCTCCTCGGCGTTCAGCACCGAATGCTTGCGGCGCCCGTCGGAATACTGGTTGGCCGCGAACATCACCATCGGCGGGTCGAAGGTCAGGTTCTGGAACTGGCTGTAGGGGGCGAGGTTCGCGACCCCGGCGCGCGAGACGGTGGAAATCCAGCCGATCGGGCGGGGCACGGTGCAGGACTTGAAGGGGGCGAAGGGCAGCGGGCAGGGCTCGCGCCCGGGGGCGTAGTGCATGGCGGGTCTCTCCGTCCGGCGGCGGAAGCGGGGGGCTGTCTGCCCCCCGCGCCCCCCGAGGATATTTGGGCCAGAAAGAAAGGGGAAGCTCAGTTCCCCAGGATGCCCGGCAGGCGCAGCCCGTGCTCGCGCGCGCAGTCGAGCGCGATCGGGTAGCCCGCATCGGCGTGGCGCATGACGCCGGTGGCCGGGTCGTTCCAGAGCACATTGGTCAGCCTGCGGTCGGCGTCGGCCGTGCCGTCGGCGCAGATCACCATGCCGGAATGCTGGCTGAAGCCCATGCCCACGCCGCCGCCGTGGTGCAGGCTGACCCAGGTGGCCCCGCTTGCGCAGTTCAGCAGCGCATTCAGCAGCGGCCAGTCCGACACCGCATCCGAGCCGTCCTGCATCGCCTCGGTCTCGCGGTTGGGCGAGGCGACCGAGCCCGAATCGAGGTGGTCGCGGCCGATCACGACGGGCGCCTTCAACTCGCCCCGGCGGACCATCTCGTTGAACATGAGCCCCGCCTTGTGCCGCTCGCCCAGCCCGATCCAGCAGATCCGGGCGGGCAGCCCCTGGAAGGCGATGCGCGCGCGGGCCATGTCCAGCCAGCGGTGCAGATGGGCGTTGTCGGGGAAGAGCCGCTTCATCGCCGCGTCGGTCTTGTAGATGTCGTCCGGATCGCCCGAGAGCGCCGCCCAGCGGAACGGGCCCACGCCGCGGCAGAAGAGGGGGCGGATGTAGGCGGGCACGAAGCCCGGGAAGGCGAAGGCGTTGGTCAGCCCCTCGTCCTGCGCGACCTGGCGGATGTTGTTGCCGTAGTCGAGCGTGGGCACGCCCGCGTTCCAGAAATCGACCATCGCGGCCACATGGGTCTTCATGCTGGCGCGAGCCGCGCGTTCGACGGCGGCGGGGTCGGTTTCCTGCCGCGCGCGCCAGTCGGCCACGCTCCAGCCCGCCGGGCAGTAGCCGTGCAGCGGGTCATGCGCCGAGGTCTGGTCGGTCACGATGTCGGGCCGCCCGTTCGGCATCGGCGCGCCGGCCTTCATGCGGCGCACGAGTTCGGGGAAGACCTCGGCCGCGTTGCCCAGAAGGCCCACGGATTTAGCCTCGCCCGCCCGCGTCCAGTTGCCGATCATGGCCAGCGCCTCGTCCAGCGTATGGGCCTTGGCGTCGAGGTAGCGGGTGCGCAGGCGGAAATCGATCCGCGTCTCGTCGCATTCCACGGCCAGGCAGCAGGCCCCCGCCATGACGGCCGCCAGGGGCTGCGCGCCGCCCATGCCGCCAAGACCCCCCGTCAGGATCCATCTGCCGGTCAGGTTGCCGCCGTAGTGTTGCCGCCCGGCCTCGGCGAAGGTTTCGTAGGTGCCCTGCACGATGCCCTGGGTGCCGATGTAGATCCAGGACCCGGCGGTCATCTGGCCGTACATTGCCAGCCCTTTGCGGTCGAGTTCGTTGAAATGGTCCCAGTTGGCCCAGTGCGGCACCAGGTTGGAATTGGCGATCAGCACCCGCGGCGCGTCCTTGTGGGTGCGGAACACGCCCACCGGCTTGCCGGATTGCACCAGCAGGGTTTCGTCGTCGTTCAGCGTCTTCAGCGTGGCGACGATGCGGTCGAAATCCTCCCAGGTCCGGGCGGCGCGGCCGATGCCGCCGTAGACCACCAGCTCATGCGGGTTCTCGGCCACGTCGGGGTGCAGGTTGTTCATCAGCATGCGCATCGGCGCCTCGGTCAGCCAGCTTTTGGCCGTGATCTCGGGGCCGGTGGGCGGGAAGATGTCGCGCAGGTTGTGGCGTGGGTTGGTCATGGCGGGCCTTTGCGTCTGGGGCGGGCGGGCGGGGGCATGCGCGCCCCCGGCCCCCCGCGGGAAATGTCAGCCAAGCAGAGCGGGCAGGGGCAGGTGGGCGGCGCGGGCCAGATCGCCCGAGGCGATCTGTCGCGACGCGGTGGCGATGTCGGGGGCAAGGTAGCGGTCTTCGGCCAGGGCCGGCACCTCGGCGCGCAGGCGCGCGACCACGCGGGCCAGCGGGGCCGAGGTCTGGAGCGGGGCGCGGAAGTCGATCCCCTGCGCGGCGCAGAGCGCCTCGACGCCCAGGATGACGTTCAGGTTCTCGACCATCCGCGCGAGGCGGCGGGCGCCGTGGGCGGCCATGCTGACGTGATCTTCCTGGTTGGCCGAGGTGGGGGTCGAGTCGGTCACCGTCGGGTGCGCGAGGTGCTTGTTCTCGCTCATCAGGGCGGCGGTCGTGACCTCGGCGATCATCAGGCCCGAGTTCAGGCCGGGATCGGGGGTCAGGAACGGCGGCAGGTCGAAGCTGAGCGTGGGGTCCACCATCAGCGCCACGCGGCGCTGCGCGATGGCGCCGATCTCGGAGATGGCCAGCGCCGTCATGTCGGCGGCAAAGCCCACGGGTTCGGCGTGGAAGTTGCCGCCCGAGACGATCATCCCTGCCGCGGTCAGCACCAGCGGGTTGTCGGTGGCGGCGTTGGCCTCTGTCTCCAGCGTGCGGGCGGCCATGCGCAGCACGTCCATCGCCGCGCCCGTCACCTGCGGCTGGCAGCGGATGCAGTAGGGGTCCTGCACGCGGGTGTCGCCCTCGCGGTGGCTTTCGCGGATCTCCGATCCGTCGAGCAGGGCGCGCAGGGCGGCCGCGGCCTCGATCTGGCCCGCATGGCCGCGCAGGCTGTGGATGTCGGGGTGCAGCGGCGCGGTCGAGCCCATGATCGCATCGGTCGAGAGCGCCGAGGTGACAAGGGCCGATTGCGCCGCGTTCCAGGCGCCGAACAGCCCGGCCAGCGCCCAGGCGGTGGAGAACTGGGTGCCGTTGATGAAGGCAAGCCCCTCCTTGGGGCCAAGGGGGATGGGGGCGAGGCCCGCGGCGGCCAGCGCGGCGGCACCGGGCAGGATGCGCCCGCCGACCTCGGCCTGACCTTCGCCGATCAGCACGGCGGTCATGTGGGCAAGCGGCGCCAGATCGCCCGAGGCGCCGACCGAGCCCTGCGCGGGCACCACGGGGGTGACGCCGCAGGCCAGCATCTCTTCCAAAAGCTCGATCAGCGCCCAGCGCACGCCCGAGGCGCCGCGCCCCAGGCTGAGCAGCTTCAGCGCCATCATCAGCCGGGTGATCGCGGTGGGGCAGGGCTCGCCCACGCCGCAGCAATGCGACAGGATCAGGTTGCGTTGCAGCGTGGCGGTGTCGCCCGCCGCGATCTTGAGGCTGGCGAGCTTGCCGAAGCCGGTGTTGACGCCGTAGACGGCCGCCTGCCCCGCCGCCGCGGTGGCGATGGCGCGGGCCGCGGCCTCGACGCCGGGCTTGCAGGCGCGGTCCAGCCGGGCCGGGGCGCCCGAGCGCCAGAGCCGCTCCAGTTGCGCCAGCGGCGTGGCGCCGGGGATCAGGATCTCAGGCGTCAAGGCGGCCTCCGATAATGCGTCTGTGAAGGGGGGTGGGGCCGATGCGATAGGCCAGTTCGGCGGGGTGCCCGGCCTCCCACACCGCCAGATCGGCGATCAGGCCCGGGGCGATGCGGCCGCGGTCGGAAAGGCCAAGCGCGTGGGCGGCATGGGCGGTCGCGCCCGCCAGCGCCTCTTGCGGCGTCATGCGAAAGAGCGTGCAGGCCATGTTCATCGCAAGGCAAAGCGAGGTCATCGGCGCCGTGCCGGGGTTGCAATCGGTTGCGACGGCCATCGGAACGCCATGCGTGCGCAGCAGGTCGATGGGCGGCAGCCGGGTTTCCCGCAGCGTGTAGAAGGCGCCGGGCAGGATCACCGCCACGGTTCCGGCAGCGGCCATCGCGCGGGCGCCGTCGTCGTCAAGCCATTCCAGATGGTCGGCCGACAGCGCCCCGTGCCGCGCCGCCAGCGCCGCCCCGCCAAGGTTCGACAACTGCTCGGCATGCAGCTTGACCGGCAGGCCCAGCGCCTTTGCCGCGGCAAAGACCTGCGCGATCTGGTCGGGCGAGAAGGCGATGCCCTCGCAGAAGCCGTCGACCGCATCCACCAGCCCTTCGGCATGGGCGGCGCGCAGCGCGGGGATCGCCTGTTCGGCCAGATAGTCGCCGGCGCGCCCCTTGTACTCGGGCGGAACCGCATGGGCGCCCAGGAAGGTGGTGATGATGCGCACGTCACGCATCTGCCCCAGCCGGCGCGCGGCGCGCAGCATCCGGAGCTCGGTCTCGACATCAAGGCCGTAGCCCGACTTCACCTCGACCGTGCCGACGCCTTCGGCGATCATCTGGTCCAGCCGGGGCAGGGCCTGCGCCACCAGCGCCTCCTCCGACGCCCCCCGCGTGGCCGCGACGGTCGAGACGATGCCCCCCCCGGCGCGCGCGACCTCTTCGTAGCTGGCCCCGTTCAGCCGCATCTCGAATTCCCGCGCGCGCTGGCCGCCGAAGACCAGATGCGTGTGGCAGTCGATCAGCGCGGGCGTGATCAGCCTGCCGCCCATGTCGTGCCGCTCGCCCGGCGGCGCCTCGGCCTCGGGGCCTGCCCAGAGGATGCGGCCCCCCTCCATCGCGACCGCGCCGCGCGGGATCAGGCCATAGCCGCCCGCCATCGTCGCCAGCACCGCATTTGTGAGAATCGTCGCCATGAGGCTTGCCTTATGTCTGCGCTTTTTGATAATATGTCTGCACATAATAACCCCTGTCAAGCGGACATCCCCATGCGTCTTCACCTGCACGCCGACCATGCCCTGACCCCCGACGGCTGGGCCCGCGATGTCGCCGTGACGCTCGAGGCCGGGCGCATCGCCGCCGTCAGCCCCGGCGCCCCGCCGCAGGGCGAACGGGTGGGGGTGCTGCTGCCCGCGCCGGTGAATCTGCACAGCCACGCCTTCCAGCGCGCGATGGCGGGCATGACCGAACGACGCGGACCGGGGCCCGACAGCTTCTGGACCTGGCGCAGCCTGATGTACCGCTTCCTCGACCATCTGACGCCCGACGACGTGGAGGCCATCGCCGCCTTCGTGCAGATGGAGATGGCCGAGGCGGGCTTTGCCGCGGTGGCCGAATTCCACTACCTGCACCACCAGCCCGGCGGCGCGCCCCATGCCGATCTGGCCGAAATGTCGGCCCGCATCGCGGCGGCGGCGGCGGAAACCGGGCTGGGGCTTACCCATCTGCCGGTGCTTTACATGCAGGGCGGCTGCGACGGCCGCGCGCTGGGGCCGGGGCAGGTGCGGTTCGGCAACGACATGGACCGCTTCGCGCGGCTTCTGGAGGGCGCCGCGGCCGCGCTGGCGGGGCTGCCCGCCGATACCGGGCTGGGCGTGGCGCCCCATTCGCTGCGCGCGGTGCCGCCCGCGGCGCTGGCGGCGGTGGCCGCGCTGCGCCCCGGCGCGCCGGTGCACCTGCATCTGGCCGAACAGATGGCCGAGGTGGCCGAGGTGCAGGGGGCCTATGGCGCCCGCCCGGTGGAATGGCTGCTGGCCAATGCCGCGGTCGATGCGCGCTGGTGCCTGATCCACTGCACCCAGATGCTGCCTGCCGAAACCGCCGCGCTGGCCGCTACCGGGGCGGTGGCGGGTCTGTGCCCGATCACCGAGGCAAGCCTTGGCGACGGCATCTTCGACGGCCTCCGCTTCGCGCAGGCGGGCGGGCGCTATGGCGTGGGGTCTGACAGCAACATCCGCATTGCCCTGGCCGAGGAACTGCGCAGCCTCGAATATTCCCAGCGCCTGCGCGACCGGGGCCGCGCGATGTTCGCGACGCCCGACCGCTCCACCGGCCGCGCGCTCTATCAGGCGGTGCTGGCGGGCGGTGCGCAGGCCGCCGGTCGGGCCGCGGGGGCGCTGGCGCCGGGGATGTGGGCCGACCTGCTGGCGCTGGACGGGGCCCATGTCGATCTGGCCGGGCGGCAGGGCGACGAGATCCTGGACGCCTGGATCTTCGCGGGCGACGACCGGATGGTGCGCGAGGTCTGGTCGGCCGGCCGCCGCATCGTCACGGCCGGGCGCCACCCGCGACATGACGCGATCACCGCGCGCTATGCCGCGACGCTGGCCCGGCTGAGGACCGCGGCATGAGACCCCCGCAGGGCTGGGAGGAGATCCGCGCCGAGGTTCTGCGCCGCATCGACCGGCGCGACTGGCGCCCCGGCGCCACCATCCCGACCGAAGAGCAACTGGCCGCCGAATTCGGCTGCGCGCGCGCCACGGTAAGCCGCGCGCTGCGCGAACTGGCGGGGGCGGGCGTGCTGGAACGCCGCCGCAAGGCGGGCACCCGGGTCGCCACCCATCCGGTGCGCAAGGCCACGCTGGACATCCCCGTCATCCGGCTCGAGGTCGAGGGGCGCGGCCAGGCCTATGGCTTCCGGCTGATCGACCGCGCGACCGCCGTGCCGCCGCCCGCGGTGGCCGCGCGGCTTGGCCTGGCGCCGGGGCAGCGGCTGGACCGCTTCCGCACCCTGCATCTGGCCGATGGCCGCCCGACCGCGCTCGAGGATCGCTGGCTGAACCTTGCTGTGCTGCCAGAGCCGCCGCCCGCGGATGTCAGCCTGAACGAATGGCTGGTGAAGACCGTCGCCTATACCTATGGCGACATTTCCTTTTCCGCCGAAGCGGCAACCCCGGACGAAGCCCTGCTGCTGGAAACCCCGGCGGGCGCCGCGCTGTTCATCACCGAACGCACCACCTGGGCGGGCGAGGCGCCGATCACCTCGGTCCGGCTGGCCCATGCGCCGGGCTACCGGCTGCGGACGGTGGTCTGACCCCCGCGCCTGCCTTCTTTCTGGCCGAAATATCCCACGGGGGTGCGGGGGTGTGAAACCCCCGCCTGCGCGCGGGGGCCGCCTTACCGCCGCCCGACCCGCTCGCGCACGATGGCCAGAAGCCTGCGGTAGGCATGCCCCGGACGGTTGCGGATGTGCAGCACCGAATAGACCGGCTGGGCCAGCACCGGCGCGTCGGCCACCGCCTGCACCCGGCCCGCGGCGATCAGGTCGGCGGCGGTGGGCGCGGGGATATAGGCCGATCCGCCCATCGTCAGCATCAGGTCCACCACCGCGGCGCCCTGGCCGCTGGACACCGGGGTTTCGGAAAATCCCGGCAGCGCCTGGTCGTGCAGGCGGATGAAGGCCGGCGAATATTCGGTGCGGATATGCGTCTCGGGCCGCAGCGCGGCGCGGCGGTCGGTCTGGGTGGACACCAGCCGGTAGGTCAGCTCGCCCACCGGTTCGAAATGCAGGTCGGGCTGGGGGCGCGGGGTGAAGATCACCCCGAAGTCCAGCGTCCCCGCCAGCGTGTCGGCGCAGATCTGGATGGAATAGTCGAGTTCCAGATAGAAGGTCGTCTGCGGCAGCGCGGCGCGGAAGGCCGCGACCAGTTCGCCCAGATGCAGCGCCGCCACGTCCTGCTGCAGGCCCACCCGCAGGCTCAGCGCCGCGGGCCCGGTGGCCTGAAGCGCGCGCAGGCTTTCGGTCCATTCCCGCTTCAGGCTGCGGGCGTGGGGCTCGAATTTCAGCCCCTCGGTGGTCAGTTGCGTGCCCGCGCGCGAGCGGGTGAACAGCTTGCGCCCCACCGCCGCTTCCAGCGCCGCAAGCCGCCCCGAGACGGTCGATTGCGTGACCCCCAGCCGCTCGGCCGTGCGGTGAAAGCTGCGGGTCTCCAGCAGGTCGAGGAACGTATCCAGAAGCTCGATCTGCACGGCGGCCTCCTGATCGGGATTCCCGATCAATATCCCTTCGCCATGTGAATTGAAAGCCGCGGTATGCCGCCGGATACTCTGCCGCGAAGCAGGGAGGGCGGGATGAGCGGGTTTCCGACGCAGGCGCGGGTTGTCATCATCGGGGGCGGGGCTGTCGGGGCCTCGGCGCTCTACCATCTGGCGAAGGCCGGCTGGACCGATTGCCTGCTGCTGGAAAAGAACGAACTGACCGCGGGCAGCACCTGGCACGCGGCGGGCAACGTGCCGACCTTCTCGTCAAGCTGGTCGATCATGAACATGCAGCGCTATTCGGCCGAGCTTTACCGCGGCCTGGGCGCCGCGGTGGACTACCCGATGAACTACCATGTCACCGGCTCTGTCCGGCTGGGCCACACGCGCGAACGGCTGATGGAGTTCGAGCGGGTGAAGGGCATGGGCCGCTATCAGGGCATGGATCTGGAGGTGCTGACCCCCTCGGAGATCAAGGCGCGCTATCCGTTCGTGGAAACGCACGAGCTGACCGGGGCGCTTTTCGACCCCTATGACGGCGACATCGACCCCGCGCAGCTGACGCAGGCGCTGGCCAAGGGCGCGCGCCAGATGGGCGCGCGGATCGAACGGTTCTGCCCCGTCACTGCCGTGCGGCGCGAGGGCGGCGACTGGGTCGTGGTGACGCCCAAGGGCGAGGTGCGCTGCGAGATCGTGGTGAACGCCGCGGGCTACTATGCCCGCGAGGTCGGCCGGATGTTCGGCCGCGAGGTGCCGATGATGGTGATGAGCCATCAGTACATGCTGTTCGACACCATCCCCGAACTGGAGGCCTGGTCGAAGGAAGCGGGCCGCAAGCTGCCGCTGCTGCGCGATGTCGATTCAAGCTACTATCTGCGGCAGGAGAAATACGGCTTCAACCTTGGCCCCTACGAGGGCAACTGCCGGGCACACTGGACGACGCCGGATGACCCTTTCCCGCAGGATTTCAGTTTCCAGCTGTTCCCCGACGATCTGGAACGGCTGGAATGGCACATCGCCGACGCGATGGCGCGCGTTCCGCTGCTGGAACGGGCGAACCTGACCAAGGTCATCAACGGCCCGATCCCCTATGCCCCCGACGGCAATCCGCTGATCGGCCCGATGCCCGGCGTGCCCAACGCGTTCGAGGCCTGCGTCTTCACCTTCGGCATCTGCCAGGCGGGGGGCGCGGGCAAGGTGCTGGCCGAATGGGTGACCGAGGGCGCCACCGAATGGGACATGTGGTCCTGCGACCCGCGCCGCTTCACCGGCTTCGAGGATCAGGCGTACTGCGTGGCCAAGGGGATGGAGGTCTATGGCCACGAATACGCCATCCATTTCCCCCGCCACGCCTGGCCCGCGGGGCGCGACCGGAAACTGTCGGCCGTGCATGACCGCACCAGGGCGCTGGGCGCCGTCTACGGCGCCTACAACGGCTGGGAGCGCGCGCTCTGGTATGCCCGGCCGGGCGATGACACTTCGGGCGAGGCGCAGCGCACCTGGAGCCGCGAGGGGCCGTGGTTTGCGGCGATGAAGGCGGAATGCGAGGCGGTGCGCGATGCCGCGGGCATTCTGGACCTGCCGGGCTTTTCGCGCTTCCGCCTGACGGGGGCGGGGGCGGCCGACTGGCTGGCCCGCCAGATCACCGGCAAGCTGCCCGGCGTGGGGCGGCTGGGTCTGGGCTATTTCGCCGATGACAAGGGGCGGATCGTCACCGAGATGTCGATCTGCCGCCTGGCCGAGGACGAGATCTGGCTGATCACCGCGGCGACCGCCCAGGCGCATGACCGCGACTGGCTGGCGAAGCATCTGGACGCGGGGCTCGGCCTTCAGGACGAGACCGACGACTGGTCCTGCCAGATCCTGACCGGGCCGAAGGCGCGCGCCGTGCTGGCGGGGGTGGCCGAGGCCGATCTGGCGCGGCCCTGGCTGAGCTGGCAGCCCGCGCGGATCGCGGGGCGCGACGTGGTGCTGATGCGGGTGTCCTTCGCGGGGGAGCTTGGCTGGGAAATCCATTCCCGCCGCGCCGACACGCCCGCGGTCTGGGATGCGGTGCTGGCGGCGGGGGCGGCCGAGGGGCTGAAGCCCTTCGGCATGTTCGCGCTGGACAGCCTGCGGCTGGAAAAGGGCTACCGGGCGTGGAAGGGCGATCTGTCGACCGATTACACCGTGCTGCAGGGCGGGCTCGACCGCTTCGTCGACTGGGCCAAGCCCGCCTTCCGCGGCAAGGCGGCGCTGGAGGCGGAACGGCAGGCGGGCGTCGCCAAACGCTTCGTGGTGCTGGACGTGCTGCCGGGCGACACCGATCCGCCCTACATGTCCACGCTGTGGCATGCGGGCCGGGTGGTGGGGGAGACCACCTCGGGCGGCTGGGGCTTCCGGGTCGGGCGGTGCCTGGCGCTGGGCATGCTCAGGGCGGATCTGACGGCACCGGGCACCCGGCTGGAGGTCGAGGTGTTCGGCACCCGCCGCCCGGCCACGGTGCTGGAGGGGGCGCCCTGGGACCCGGCCAACGCGCGGCTGCGCGGATGACGGCGGCGGGAGCGGGGCGCTGCCCCGCACCCCGGGATATTTGGGCCAGAAAGAAAGAGGCAGGGCAATGAGCGGGCTTCCGGCGACGGCGCGGGCGGTGATCATCGGGGGGGGCGTGTCGGGCTGTTCGCTGGCCTACCATCTGGGCAAGCTCGGGTGGAAGGACGTGGTCCTGCTGGAACGCAAGCAGCTGACCTGCGGCACGACCTGGCATGCGGCGGGGCTGGTGGGCCAGTTGCGGGGCAGCCAGAACATGACCCGGCTGGCCAAGTATTCGGCCGAGCTTTACGTCCGGCTCGAAGCCGAGACGGGCGTGGCCACGGGGATGCGGCAGGTGGGCTCGATCTCGGTCGCGCTGACGAAGGACCGCCATCAGGAACTGCTGCGGCAGGCGACGCTGGCGCGCGCCTTCGGGGTTGATGTGGGCGAGATCAGCCCGGCCGAGGTGAAGCGGATGTATCCCCATCTCGAGGTGGGCGACGTGGTGGGCGCGGTGCACCTGCCGCTGGATGGCCAGTGCGACCCGGCCAATATCGCGATGGCGCTGGCCAAGGGCGCGCGGATGGCGGGCGTGGGCATCCACGAGGGCGTGAAGGTGACGCGGGTGACCGATGACGGCGCCCGCGTGACCGGGGTGGACTGGGAAAGTGCCGAGGGGCGCGGCCATATCGCGGCCGACATCGTGATCAACTGCGGCGGCATGTGGGGGCGCGATCTGGCCGCGCAATCGGGCGTGGCGCTGCCGCTGCATGCCTGCGAGCATTTCTACCTGGTCACCGAGCCGATCGAGGGGCTGGGCCACCTGCCGGTGCTGCGGGTGCCCGACGAATGCGCCTATTACAAGTCGGACGCGGGCAAGATGATGCTGGGCGCCTTCGAGCCCAAGGCCAAGCCCTGGGGGATGGCGGGCATTCCCGAGGAGTTCTGCTTCGACGCGCTGCCCGAGGATTTCGACCATTTCCAGCCGATCCTGGAAGCCGCGATGAAGCGGATGCCGCTGTTCGAGACCGCGGGCATCCACACCTTCTTCAACGGGCCGGAAAGCTTCACGCCGGACGACCGCTATTATCTGGGCGAGGCGCCCGAGCTGAAGGGCTACTGGGTGGCGGCGGGCTACAACTCGATCGGGATCGTCTCGTCGGGGGGCGCGGGGATGGCGCTGGCGCAATGGCTGGAGGATGGCGAGCCGCCCTTCGATCTGTGGGAGGTCGACATCCGCCGCGCCCAGCCGTTCCAGAAGAACCGCCGCTATCTGAAGGAGCGGGTGACCGAGACGCTGGGGCTTCTTTATGCCGACCACTGGCCCTACCGGCAGATGGCCACCGCGCGGGGCGTGCGGCGCACGCCGCTGCACGGGGCGCTGGCCGCGCGCGGCGCGGTCTTTGGCGAGGTGGCGGGCTGGGAGCGGGCGAACTGGTTCGCCCGGCCGGGGCAAGAGCGCGAATACCGCCATGACTGGGGGCGGCAGAACTGGTTCGAGAACCAGAAGGCCGAACACATGGCGGTGCGCACGGGCGTGGGCCTGTTCGACATGTCGAGCTTTGGCAAGATCCGGGTCGAGGGGCGCGACGCGCTGGCCGTCCTGCAACGGGTCTGCGGCAATGACATGGACGTGGAGCCGGGCCGCATCGTCTACACCCAGATGCTGAACGCCCGCGGCGGGATCGAATGCGACCTGACGGTGACGCGGCTGTCGGAGACCGCCTTCCTTCTGGTGGTGCCGGGGGCCACGCTGCAGCGCGACCTGGCCTGGCTCAGGCGGCATGTGGGAGAGGCCTTCGCGGTCATCACCGATGTGACGGCGGCCGAGGCGGTGCTGTGCCTGATGGGCCCGCAGGCGCGGGACGTGCTGGCGCGCGTGTCGCCCGCGGATCTGTCGAATGCGGGCCATCCCTATGGCACGGCGCGGGAAATCGAGATCGGCATGGGGCTGGCGCGGGCCCATCGGGTCAGCTATGTGGGCGAGCTGGGCTGGGAGCTTTACGTCTCGTCCGACCAGGCCGCCCATGTCTTCGAGGCGCTGATGGAGGTGGCCCCCGAGATCGTGCCCTGCGGCATCCATGCGCTGGACAGTTGCCGCATCGAGAAGGCCTTCCGCCACTGGGGCCATGACATCACCGACGAGGATCATGTGCTGGAAGCCGGGCTTGGCTTTGCGGTCAGGACCGGGAAGGGCGATTTCATCGGCCGCGAGGCGGTGCTGCGCAAACGTGAGGCGGGGCTGGGGCGGCGGATGGTGCAGTTCCTGCTGGAGGACCCCGAGCCGGTGCTGTTCCACAACGAGGCCGTTGTCCGCGACGGCAAGATCGTGTCGATCGTGACCTCGGCCAACTACGGGCACGCGCTCGGGGGGGCGGTGGGGATGGGCTATGTGCCCTGCGCGGGCGAGAGCGCCGAGGCGGTGCTGGGGTCGCGCTACGAGATCGAGAT
This sequence comes from Pseudomonadota bacterium, assembly GCA_021845805.1. Lineage (GTDB taxonomy): Bacteria > Pseudomonadota > Alphaproteobacteria > Rhodobacterales > Rhodobacteraceae > Solirhodobacter. Next base: position 26,825 of record JAJZVD010000034.1, read on the forward strand.
CGCCGGGCGGCGGGTGGCGGCGCGGGCGTCGCTGGCGCCGATGTACGATCCGAAGGCGGAGCGGGTGCGGATGTGACGGGCGCTGGGGGGCTGTCTGCCCCCCATACCCCCCGAGGATATTTTCGCCAGACAGAAAGGGCGGAGGGAAAGATGAGCGACGAGATGGTGGCGGGCTGCGCGCCCGAGCGGGCGCGGCGGTCGGGCGGGCGGGCAAGCCGGGTGGCGCTGCGCGCGGCCCCGCTGGCCGAGGAATTGCGCCCCGTGCGGGCGGGGCTGCCCGGCGGGCAGTACAAGCCCCTGACCGAGGCGGGGATGGCGCGCATCCATGCCGCGGCGCTGGAGGCGCTGGAGGTCATCGGCTTCGGCTCTGTCCCGCCCACGGGGCGCGAGATCCTGACGGGGGCGGGGGCGGTGATGGGCGCGGACGGCCGCGTGCGTTTTCCGCGCGCGCTGGTCGAGGACATGCTGACCAAGGCCGCGCGGGGCATCACGCTGCATGCGCGCGATCCCAAGCATGACCTGCACCTGACCGGAACCAATGTGCATTTCGGCACCGCGGGGGCGGCGGTGCATATCGTCGATCTGGAGCGGAACGAATACCGCGATTCGACCTCGGCCGACCTTTATGCCGCGGCGAAGCTGGCGCAGAACCTGGACAACGTGCATTTCTTCCAGCGCGCCATGGTCTGCCGCGACATTCCCGACAATTACGAGATGGACGTGAACACGCTTTACGCCTGCTGCGCGGGCACGGCGAAGCATGTCGGCACCTCGTTCAGCGACCCCGCGCATGTGAAGGGCTGTTTCGAGCTGCTGCACATGATCGCGGGCGGCGAGAAGAAGTGGCGCGAGCGGCCCTTCGTCAGCAATTCCAACTGTTTCGTCGTGCCGCCGATGAAATTCGCCGAGGAAAGCTGCCGCACGATGGAACTGTGCGTGGAGGGCGGCATGCCGATCCTTCTGCTGTCGGCGGGGCAGGCGGGGGCGACCTCGCCCGCGCCGATCGCGCTGTCGATCGTGCAGGCGGTGGCCGAGTGTCTGGCGGGGCTGGTCTATGTGAACGCGATGGTGCCGGGGCATCCCTGCATCTTCGGCACCTGGCCCTTCGTGAGCGACCTGCGCACCGGCGCCATGTCGGGCGGCAGCGCGGAGCAGGCGCTGCTGACGGCGGGCTGCGGGCAGATGCACCAGTTCTACGGCCTGCCGGGGGGCGCGGCCTCGGGTATTTCCGACAGCAAGCTGCCCGACATGCAGGCCGGCTGGGAGCAGGGCATCACCAACGTCCTGGCCGGGCTGTCGGGGCTGAACATGTGCTACGAGGCGGTGGGGATGCATGCCTCGCTGCTTGGCTTCTGCCTGGAAAGCCTGGTGATGGGCGATGACATCCTGGGGCAGGTCATGCGCTGCGTGCGCGGCATCGAGGTGACCGACGACAAGGTGTCGATCGAGGCGATGAAGCAGGTCTGCCTGGGGGGGCCGGGGCATTATCTGGGCTCGGAGCAGACGCTGAGCCTGATGCAGACCGAATACATCTACCCGATGGTCGGAAACCGCATGAGCCCGAAGGAATGGGTGGAGGCGGGCAAGCCCGAACTGCTGGACCGGGCCATCGCGCGCAAGAACGCGATCCTTGCCAAGGCCGGCTGCATGGTGGACCCTGAGATCGACGCCGCGGTGCGCAGCGCCTACCGCATCCATTTCAACTGAGCGCGGGACCGGGGAGAGACGCAGGTGACGCAAGTGAAATACGGCTATATCGGCCTTGGAAATCTGGGCGGCAACCTGGCCGCAAGCCTGATCCGCAAGGGGTTCGACGTGACGGTCTATGACCGCAACCCCGCGCTGTCAGAGCGCCATGCGGCGATGGGGGGGCGGGTCGCGGCATCCGCCGAGGAACTGGCGGCCGGGGTCGATCACCTGTTCACCTGCCTGCCCTCGCCCGCGGTGTCCGAGGCGGTGCTGGCGCGCGCGCTGCCCGCGATGGCGCCGGGCGCGACCTGGATCGAGAATTCGACCCTGGGGCGCGACGACGTGCTGCGGCTGGCGGGGCTAGCGAAATCGACCGGGGTGCAGATGCTCGAGGCGCCGGTGACGGGCGGCGTGCATCTGGCCGCGCGGGGCGAGATCACGGTGCTGGTGGGCGGGCCGGAAGAGCTGTTCGCCCTGCACCGACCGGCGCTGGAGGCGATCGGGGGCCGGATCTTCCACATGGGGCCGCTGGGCTCGGCCGCGATCATCAAGGTCATCACCAACATGCTGGCCTTCATCCATCTGGTCGCGGATGGCGAGGCGCTGATGCTGGCCAGGCGCGGCGGGCTGGATCTGGGCAAGGCCTGGGCGGCCATCGCGGCCTCGTCGGGCAGCAGCTTCGTGCACGAGACGGAAGGGCAGCTGATCCTGAACGGCAGCTATGACGTGGCCTTCACCATGGATCTGGCGCTGAAGGATCTGGGCTTTGCCATGGGCTTCGGGCGCGAGTTCGGGGTGCCGCTGGATCTGGCGGGGCTGACCCAGCAGACCTTCGTCAAGGGCCGCGCGGCCTATGGCGGCGAGGCGCAATCGACCCAGATCGTGAAACTGCTGGAAGACGTGCTGGGCACCGACCTGCGCGCGCCGGGGTTCCCCGCGCGGCTGGAGTGATCAGGGCAGCAGGCTGGTGGCGCCCGTCTCGGGCTGGTGCCACCAGGCGACCTCGTCGGAATCGTCCACCGCGCTCAGCAGGTCTGTGATGTCGAAGGCGGCGGAATAGCCGATGAACTCGGTCATCGCTGTCACCTCGATCCGCCAGTGGACGCGGGCGGTGAACAGGCGGTCCACCGTGCCTTCGTGTTCCTCGGCGTTCATCGGGTCGATGGCGAAGGGGATGCCCACGGTCGATTCCACCCGCACATGCGGCACATGGCAGGTGCTCTTGAACAACGTGGTCGAGACGGTGCGGCCCTGCACGTCCTCGCAGCAGAGCCGGATGCGGTAGCGGCCGACCGCGTCCACCGGGCGTTCGGTGCGGATGATGCCGCGCAGGGGGGCGCCCTGCACCGGCGGCTCGATCTCGATCGTGGACCGCCCGTAGCGGCGCAGCCGAAGCCCCGCGCGCACCCCGCTGATCAGGAAGAACGGCCCGATCGCCGCGCCGATCGCCGGGATCAGCATCAGGATGCTTTCGTGCCGCGCCTCGGGCGTCATGCCCGCCAGCACCCAGATCGCCGCCGCCATGGCCAGCGCGCAGGCCGAGGCGGCGCGCATCGCAACGCCGCCCTCGTCGTTCACGTCGGTCGCGATGAAGCGGGGCGTTTCGTCTTCGTCCATCGTCGGCGCGCTCTGGCCTGCGGGGCTGATCCGGGGTTCGCAGGCAGGTTAGCCGGTTCGCCCGGCGCGCGCTACGGGGTGGCGCAGAGGATGCGGGGGGCTGCCCGGTTGCCATCCCCCCGCGAGGCATCGGACCGCCTGCGGATTGCGGCGCACCCTGCCGGTGGAATTGCGGCTTGAACGAATCATGGGCCTGCACTCAACTCTCCGCGAGGTTGTGGGGGCGCGCCTCTGGAACGGCCGGTGTCGCGGGAACGCGAGACCGGCCGATCCGGTCGGATCGGGCCCCCATTGGTGATTTTCTCACGGGTGGGGGTGCAAGATGTTGCGCGTGCTTCTTTTTCTGGCGGCGCTCGGCATGCCGGTTTCGGCGTCGGCAAGCGGCTATCAATTCATTTACAGAGATACCACGACCTTCTCCGAAGGCTCATCTGTCGCGAATGGGTGGAACTTTCACGTCGCGTACGATCCGTCGGCGCCGGGGCGCGATGTCGACAAGCTCAAGGTCTACATCAGCGACCTTGGAATGGGCTGCATCGACGGGCGCTATTGCGGGACTGGGGATTTCAGTATCGGGCAGGGGCTCTTCGATCAGTCTGGCTACATCGTCTACAGCTTTGCCGGATTTGTGACCTCGGTCAGAGCGACCCCCACGACGATATTTGCGGTCGGACGACTGGATCATCCGTTCAGGGGCTATGACTACTTGGGTGATACGCCCTCGGGCGATCCCATTTACGAAGTCATCAGGTTCAACACGGTGAAGATGGAATTCGGCAACCTCACCGATTACCGCGCGGACTCGGATTTCTATTGGGGCGACAGGAGCCCGGCGACCGTGGCAACGCTGCCCTACTTTTCCTTGACGGCAACCGTGCCCGCCCCCGCTTCGGGGTCGCTGGCCGTGGGGGCCATGCTGGCTTTCGGTCTGCTCCGCCGGTCACGCCGGGCCTCGGCTGTCGGACGGGCCTGACGGGCGGGCTGCGCCCTAAGGTTCCCGGTAGCCGATCATACATTGCCAAGCGACTATGAAATCAAAGCAGACTGTGGCTAACTCCCAGAGTACAACAACCTAAGGGCGCGGTCCGCGACAGTTGTATTGTCAGGGTTTATTAGAGTTACGTCCGCAACCCATGGATCATTAAGAAGGCTCTTAACATCGTCGATTGCAAGTTGCTCTGAAACGAACCGTCTTTCCCCATCGCGCGCGGGCTGGGAGCGCAAATGTCTCGATCTTACAATCCAGTGCATGAGTGGTAATCTCCACTGGTTACCTGAAATGATGTCGTTTCATCGCAGTTCAAGATGTAACCAGTAGAACCCCCCCTCACACATCCAGCTCCTCCACGAAGCGCGCGTTTTCCTGGATGTACTGGAACCGCAGTTCCGGCTTCTTGCCCATCAGCCGTTCGACCAGATCGCCGGTTTCGCCGGGGAATTCGTCGTCGATGTTCACCCGGATCAGTTTGCGGGTCTTCACGTCCATCGTGGTGTCCTTCAGGTCCTTGGCGTCCATTTCGCCCAGGCCCTTGAACCGGCTTACGTCGATCTTGCCCTTGCCGCCCAGCCCCTTGGCCAGCCAGGCGTCCTTTTCCGCCTCGTCCAGGCAGTAGACCCGTTTCGCCCCCTGGGTCAGGCGGAACAGCGGCGGGCAGGCAAGGTACAGGTGCCCCTTGTCGATCAGCGGGCGCATCTGGGTGAAGAAGAAGGTCATCAGCAGGCTGGCGATATGGGCGCCGTCGACATCGGCGTCGGTCATGATGATGACCTTGTCGTAGCGCAGGTCCTCGATGTTGAACTTGGTGCCCATCCCCACGCCCAGCGCCTGGCAAAGGTCGTTGATCTCCTGGTTCTGGCCCATCTTGGCCGAGGCCGCGCCCAGCACGTTCAGGATCTTGCCCCTGAGCGGCAGCAGCGCCTGGGTTTCCCGGTTGCGCGCCATCTTGGCGCTGCCGCCCGCGCTGTCGCCCTCGACGATGAAAAGCTCGGTTCCGTCGCGGCTGGTGGCCGAACAATCCACCAGCTTGCCGGGCAGGCGCAGCTTCTTGGTGGCCGATTTGCGGGCGGTTTCCTTTTCCTGTCGGCGGCGCAGCCGTTCCTCCGCCCGCAGCACCAGGAAATCGAGGATCGCGCCCGCGGCCTTGGTGTCGGCCGCCAGCCAGTTGTCGAAATGGTCGCGCACCGCGCCCTCGACCAGACGTGCGGCCTCGGCGGTGGCCAGCCGGTCCTTGGTCTGGCCCACGAATTCGGGTTCCGCGATGAAGCACGAGACCAGCGCGCAGCCTCCCGTCAGCAGGTCGTCGCGGGTGATCTGTTCGGCCTTGCGGTTCTTGACCAGATCGCCATAGGCGCGGATGCCGCGCAGGATGGCGGCCCAGAAGCCCGCCTCATGCGTGCCGCCCTCGGGCGTGGGGATGGTGTTGCAGTAGCTTTGGGTGAAACCGTCGACCGAGGGCGACCAGTTGATCGCCCATTCCACCTGGCCCGGCACCCCGAATTTCTCGGTGAAGGACACCTTGCCTGCAAAGGGCCGGTCGGCATAGGTGGCGGCCTTGCCCAGCGTTTCGGTCAGATAGTCGGCCAGCCCGCCGGGGAAGTGGAACGTGGCCTCCATCGGGGTGTCGCCATCGGGAATGGCGGATTTCCAGCGGATTTCCACGCCGGAAAACAGATAGGCCTTCGACCGCACCATCTTCAGAAGCCGGGCGGGCTTGAACTGGTGGTGGCCGAAGATCTGCGCATCGGCGTGGAAGGTGACCGAGGTGCCGCGGCGGTTGGGGGCGGGGCCCACCTTCTGCAACGGCCCCTGCGGGATGCCCCGGCTGAATTCCTGCGCGTAAAGCTCGCGCCCCCGCGCCACCTCGACCCGCAGCAGATCCGACAGCGCATTGACGACCGAGGCGCCCACCCCGTGCAACCCGCCCGAGGTCTGGTAGGCCTTGCCCGAGAACTTGCCCCCCGCATGCAGCGTGCAGAAGATCACCTCGAGCGCGGACTTGCCGGGAAACTTCGGATGCGGGTCGACCGGGATGCCGCGGCCGTTGTCGCGCACGGTCAGCGAATGGTCGGCGTGCAGTTCCACCTCGATGCGGTTGGCATGGCCCGCGACCGCCTCGTCCATCGCGTTGTCCAGCACCTCGGCCACCAGATGATGCAGCGCGCGTTCGTCGGTGCCGCCGATATACATGCCAGGGCGCTTGCGGACGGGTTCCAGCCCTTCCAGCACCTCGATCGAGGAGGCGTCGTAGCTGTTGCCGGAATCGCTGTTGAGAAGGTCGTTCATGGGGGCCCCGCGTCTCGTCTGGCCCGCGAATAGACCACCTGCCGCGCCCCGGCGCAACCGCCCGTCACAGCCCCCAGACCGCCTGCGCCGCCGGGTCCCAGCCCAGCGTCATCTTCGCCCCCTCGGCCACCAGCGGGCGCTTCATCACCGTGGGGTTGGCCAGAAGCTGCGCCTCGGCCTCGGATTCCTTCAGGTAGTCGCTGAAGCTGCGGTAGCTGGGAGAGGTCTTGTTGATGAGCCGCGTTCCGAATTCCGCGACGAAGGGCGCCCATTCGGCCGCCGTCAGCGGCTGGGCCCGCAAGTCGCGGAAGGTCACCTCATGCCCCGCGGCCTTCAGCGCCTTCAGCGCGGTCTTGCAGGTGTCGCAGGTGGGAATGCCGTAAAGGATCATGGGATCTCCTGTCAGGATAGCTGGCGCAGCCAGTGGGCAAGGTCGGCCTCGTCCATCTGCCCTTGTGCCGCGCGGATGATGGTCTGGCCCACCGCCTCGGTCGCCCAGGCGATCTGGATGCCGTTGAGCGCAAGGATCGCGTTCATCGCGCGAAAGGCGGTGCGCTTGTTGGCGTCGTTGAAGCAATGGCCCTGCGCGATGGCAAGGGCATAGGCGGCGGCAAGGTCGAAGACATCGACGATCAGCCCGTAGGCCAGACGGTTGTCCACCCGCCCCAGCGCGCCCTCCAGCGACTTGTCGCGGGCGCGGCCGGGCAGTTCGCCGGGGTTCAGAACCGCGTCATGGATCGCCTCGACCAGGTCGGGCGACAGCAGCACATAGGTCATTTGTCGCGCAGGTAGTCGAGCACGGGCTGCACGCGGGCGCGGCTTTCGGCAAGGTGGGCCATCACCTCGTCGCGCGTGGCGACGCGGTGGTCGGCGGCGCCGATCGCCTCGACGGGCACGAAATAGCCCACCACGGCCGAGTTCTTCAGCACCGCCACCGGCTGCCCGCCCGCCCGCTCCAGCACCTTATGCGGCTCGCGCATCTCGGTCATGGTGGCGATATGGGGGGTCAGCAGGCGGGTCATGGCGGCCTCCGGGCGGGAATGTACGAT
>JAJZVD010000100.1 GCA_021845805.1 Pseudomonadota bacterium
CGATCTTGGGGCGGTGTGTCCAGTGATGGCATTTCCCCATGGGGAAATCAGCGGCGCGCCGGGCGGCTTTCCGCGGCGCACGGCGGCGGATACTCTGCCGCCTGGGGCGCGCGGCGGAGGCGGCATGTTCATCGAAATCCTTGTGGGCTCGGGCGTGATGCTGGTCAGCGTGGCGGTGGCGGGCATCAGCTTCTGGGTGATGGAACTGATGATGGTGCGCACCATGCCCTGGTTCCTGCGCGAGCCGCACCGGCCCAAGCTGATGCTGGCGCTGCTGCTGGCCGCGATCTGGAGCCTGTGGCTGGTCACCGCGGGGGTGTGGATCTGGGCCATCGCCTTCCGCGCGATGGATCTCTTTCCCACGCTCGAATCCTCTGTCTATTTCGCGCTTGTCGTGTTCACCACGCTGGGCTTCGGCGACATGCTCTTGCCCGAGGGCTGGCGGCTGCTGTCGGGGATGGCTGCGGCGAACGGGCTTTTGAACATCGGGCTGCTGATCGCTGTCCTGACCGACGCGCTGCGCCATGTGCGCGCGGCCCAGCTTGCGGCGCGAATGCATCAGCATCCGCAGGCGGGGCGGGTCGATGCCTTGACGGGGCACGACACTGCGGCCAAGTCTGGCGCCCGGCACGCCACCAGGGAGGATAGGCCATGAAACTTCTGCGCTACGGGGCCCCGGGGGCCGAAAAGCCGGGGATGCTGGATGCAACCGGCACGATCCGCGACCTGTCGGGCGTCGTGACCGACATCGCGGGCGATGTGCTGACCCCCGCGGGGCTTGCGCGGCTGGCCGCGATCGACCCGGCGACGCTGCCCGCGGTGGCCGCCGATGTGCGTCACGGCCCCTGCGTGGGCCGGGTGGGCAAGTTCATGTGCATCGGGCTGAACTATGCCGACCACGCCGCCGAGACCGGCGCGCCGATCCCCAAGGAGCCGATCCTGTTCATGAAGGCGAACAGCGCGATCTGCGGCCCGAATGACACCATCCTGATACCGCGCGGTTCGGAAAAGACCGACTGGGAGGTCGAGCTGGGCGTGGTGATCGGCGCCAGGGCCAAATACGTCACCGAGGCCGAGGCGCTGAACCATGTGGCGGGCTACTGCGTCATCAACGATTATTCGGAACGCGCCTTCCAGGCCGAACGCGGCGGCCAATGGACCAAGGGCAAGAGCTGCGACACCTTCGGCCCGATCGGCCCTTGGCTCGTGACCGCCGACGAGGTGGCCGACCCGCAGCAGCTTGGCATGTGGCTGACGGTGAACGGCGTGACCCGGCAGGACGGATCGACCCGCACCATGGTTTTCGGGGTGGCGCAGCTTGTCAGCTACCTCAGCCAGTTCATGACGCTGGAACCGGGCGACGTGATTTCCACCGGCACCCCCCCCGGCGTGGGGCTGGGGATGAAGCCGCCGGTCTACCTCAAGCCCGGCGACGTGGTGGAACTTGGCATCGAGGGGCTGGGCCGACAGCGGCAGGTTCTGCGCGCCGACGCCTGAGGGCCGGGGACGAAGGGGGGGCACGCGCCCCCTTCAGCCGCCCATGTTCATGCCCGCCATGCCGGTGCCGATCGTGAACCGGATCGCCAGCGCCCCGGCGTTCTGGAAGGTCAGCGTGGCGGGCAGGCTGTCGCCCGCCTTCAGCGGCTGCGTCAGGCCCGTCATCATCAGGTGATAGCTGCCATGCGCCAGCGCGACCTGGCCGTGGGGCGGGATCTCCAGCCGCGGCACGGCCGTCATGCGGGCCACGCCATTCGCATCGACCGTGGTCTGGTGCAGGGTCAGCGTGGCGAAATCGCCGCTGGCCCCGGTGAGGTAATCGGGCGTGTCGCCATCGTTGCGGATCACCATGAAGCCCGCATCAGACAACTGGCCGGGCGTGGTCGCGGCGGCGGTGGGCTCGACCACCGAGATCGCGCCCAGGGTGAAGGTTTCGGCGCGGGCCAGGGAGGCGACAGCAAGGGCTGCGGCGGCAAGCAGGGCAAGGCGGGTCATCGGGCACTCCGGCGCGGCAACGTGGCCGCCGCCCAGGGGATCGGCGGCGCCGCGCCAACCTAGCCGCCGCGCGGTGGGCTGAACAGGGGGGCGCTACGCCGTCAGGGTGCGGCGCACCGCGTCCTTCCAGGCGGCATAGCGCGCCTCGCGCCGGGCGGCGGGCATCTGCGGCGTGAAGCGACGCTCCAACGCCCAGGAGGCGGCAAAGCCCGCGGCATCGGGGCAGACCCCTGCCTGCATCCCGGCAAGCCAGGCCGCGCCCAGCGCGGTGGTTTCGCGCACCGCGGGGCGGTCGACCTCGGCCCCCAGGATGTCGGCCAGGAACTGCATCGCCCAGTCGCTGGCGGTCATGCCGCCATCCACCCGCAGCCTGGCGGTGGCCCCGCCCATGTCGGCGGCGATCGCCTCCATCAGGTCGCGGGTCTGGAAGCCCACGCTTTCCAGCGCGGCACGGGCAAATTCAGCGGGGCCGGTGGCCCGCGTCAGCCCGAAGATCGCGCCGCGGGCACGGGCATCCCAGTAGGGCGCGCCCAGGCCGGTGAAGGCAGGCACCAGGATCACCTCCTGATGCGGGTCGGCGGCCTCGGCCAGCGGGCCGGTTTCGGCGGCGCTGCCGATCAGGTGCAGCCCGTCGCGCAGCCATTGCACCACCGCGCCCGCGACGAAGATCGAGCCTTCCAGCGCATAGGTCGGCGTGCCGTTCAACTGATAGGCGATGGTCGTCAGCAGGCGGTGCGTGCTCAGCACCATCCGCTCGCCCGTGTTGGCCAGCGCGAAACAGCCGGTGCCGTAGGTCGATTTCACCATGCCGGGGGTAAAGCAGGCCTGCCCCACGGTGGCGGCCTGCTGGTCGCCCGCCACGCCGCGGATCGGGATTTCCCCGCCGAACAGCCGCGTGGCGCCGAAATCGGCGGCACTGTCCCTGACCTCGGGCAGAAGCGCCGCGGGAATGCGGAAAAGCGCGAGGATCTCGGCCGACCAGGCGCCCTTGCGGATGTCGTAGAGCATGGTTCGGGCGGCGTTGGTGGCATCGGTCGCATGCACCCGGCCTTCGGTCAGCTTCCAGATCAGGAAGCTGTCGACGGTGCCGAAGGCCAGTTCGCCACGTTCGGCGCGGGCACGCGCGCCCTCGATCGTGTCCAGCAGCCAGGCCAGCTTGGTGGCCGAGAAATACGGGTCCAGCAGCAGGCCCGTGGCGGTGCGGATCAGCCCTTCATGGCCCTCGGCGCGCAGCCGGTCGCAGGTGTCGGCGGTGCGCCGGTCCTGCCAGACGATGGCGTTGTGCAGCGGCTCGCCCGTGGCGCGGTCCCACAGCAGGGTGGTTTCTCGCTGGTTGGTGATGCCGATGGCGGCGATGTCCTTCGCCGTCAGGCCCGCCTCGGCCATGGCGCCGCGGATCGTCGCCTGCACGCTGGTCCAGATCGCCGCCGGATCATGTTCGACCCAGCCCGAGCGCGGGAAGATCTGCGGAAACTCCTGCTGCGCGACCGCCTTCACCCGAAGCCCTGCGTCAAAGACGATGGCGCGGCTGGAGGTCGTGCCCTGGTCGATGGCAAGGATATGGGTCATGCGCGGGCCTCTTGCTGCATCCACTGGTCAAGCGCGGCGATCTCGGCGACCGACAGGCGCAGCCCCAGCTTCGAGCGGCGCCAGACCACGTCTTCGGCCGTGCGGGCATATTCCTTGGCCATCAGCCAGCGGATTTCAACCTCGGTCAACGTTGCGCCGAAGTCGTGGCCCAGATCCGACAGCGCGGTGGCCGACCCCAGGATCGCGCGCGCCTCGGTGCCATAGGCCCGGGCCAGGCGGCGGGCGTGGAACGGGGTCAGGAACGGGTAATCGCGCGCCAGCCCGGCGACCAGCGCATCAAAGCCGCGCACGGGGAAATCGCCGCCGGGCAGGGCCACCCCGGCCGTCCAGGCGCCTTTCGCCTTGGGGAAGAACGGCACCAGCTTTTCCAGCGCGTGTTCGGCCAGCCTGCGGTGGGTGGTGATCTTGCCGCCAAACACCGACAAGAGCGGCGCCCCGCCCTGATCGAGCGACAGCACATAGTCGCGCGTGGCGGCGGTGGCCGATTTCGCCCCGTCATCGTAAAGCGGACGGACGCCGGAATAGGTCCAGACGATGTCGGCGCGGGTCACGGGCCTTGCGAAATACTCGCTGGCGAAGGCGCAGAGGTAATCCTGTTCCTCTTCGGTGCAGCGCGCGTCGGAGGGGGCGGCGGTGTGGTCCTTGTCGGTGGTGCCGATCAGGGTGAAGTCGCCCTCATAGGGGATGGCGAAGATGATCCGGCCATCGGCGCCCTGGAAGAAATAGCAACGGTCGTGATCGAAAAGCTTCTTCGTGACGATGTGGCTGCCGCGGACAAGGCGTACGCCCTCGGTCGAGTTGATGCCCAGCGTGCCGGTGATGATCTGGCTGACCCAGGGCCCGCCCGCGTTCACCAGCGCCCGGGCGGTGTGGGTTTGGCGCTGGCCGTCGCGGTCGACCGTCACTTCCCACAGGTCGGCGGTGCGGCGGGCAGAGATGACACGGGCGCGAGTGAGGATGGTGGCGCCGCGCGCCTGGGCGTCGCGGGCGTTCAGCACGACAAGGCGCGAATCCTCGACCCAGCAATCGGAATACTCGAAGGCGCGGGTCAGCGACGGCTTCAGCGGCCTGCCCGCCGCGTCGCGCCGCAGATCGAGCGTACGGGTGCCGGGCAGGATATTGCGACCGCCCAGGTGGTCGTAGATGAACAGCCCCAGCCGGATCAGCCAGGCGGGCCGCATCCCCTTGTGGACGGGCAGCACGAAACGCATGGGCCAGCTGATGTGCGGCATCGCGCGCAGAAGCGTTTCGCGTTCGATCAGCGCCTCGCGCACGAGGCGGAACTCGTAATACTCCAGATACCGCAGCCCGCCGTGGTAGAGCTTGGTCGAGGCCGAGGAGGTGGCCGAGGCCAGGTCGCCCATCTCGGCCAGCGTCACCGTCAGCCCGCGCCCGGCGGCATCCCGCGCGATGCCGCAGCCATTCACGCCGCCACCGATGATGAACAGGTCGACTGGTTCCATGACACCCTCCGTTTGCGCGGACCATCGGGGCAAATGTTCGTTTCGTCAATTGTCATGTTCGTTTTTAAGACATTTGTGGCGCAGACGCCCACGACGCCGCATTCCTTCCGCGGCGCGGGCTTGCTAGACAGAAGGCGGCAGGAGGCAGGGCATGGCGCAGAATTTCCGGCAGGGCGAGATCCTCAAGATCGCGCGCGATGAAGGCAGGGTGGTGGTCGAGGATCTGGCCAACCGCTTCGGCGTGACATTGCAGACCGTCCGGCGCGACCTGACCGAACTGTGCGAGGCCGGGCAACTGACCCGCGTCTATGGCGGGGCGGTGCTGGCCTCGGGGGTCGAGAACATCGGCTACGAGGACCGCCGCAGCCTGCGCGCCGAGGAAAAGGAGCGCATCGGCCGCCTCTGCGCACAGGCGATCCCCGAGGGGGCGTCGCTGTTTCTCAACATCGGCACCACAACCGAGGCGGTCGCCCGCGCGCTGATCGGGCACCGCAGCCTGATGGTGGTGACCAACAACCTGAATGTGGCCAACATCCTGGCGCGCAACCCGGGCTGCGAGGTGATCGTGGCGGGGGGCGTGCTGCGGCGGGCCGATGCGGGACTGGTGGGCGACATGACGATGGAGGTCGTGCGGCAGTTCAAGGTGGACGTGGCGGTGATCGGCGCGTCGGCGCTGGACGAGGCGGGCGACCTGCTGGATTTCGACGTGCGCGAGGTGAAGGTGGCGCAGGCGATCCTGGCGCAGGCCCGGCGGCGGTTCCTGGTGGCAGACCGGTCCAAGTTCACCCGCACGGCGCCGGTGCGCATCGCCTCGCTGTCCGAGGTGGATGTGTTCTTCACCGACGCGCCGCCCCCCGCCGCGGTGCAGGCGGCCTGCGCGGGCTGGGGAACCGAGATCGCGGTTGCGACCTGAGGCCCGTTTGCGCCTGCGGATGCGGCGCCTATCCTGCGCGACGATTCGCCTTCGCGGGGGAATCCGTCGCCTTTGACGCAGCCCGCGGCGCCCCCGCCTGCCAGACGGCAGGGAAAGGAGACCCGAACCCATGAGCCCGGCCGCGCGCCCCTGCCAGATGACCGGCCCCTTGCCGGGCCGGGGGCGGGTGTGACCGTGGTACGGCTGCCTCGCCGCCCCGCGCCGCCGCCGCCCGCGACATCGCTGGCCGCCGACCGGGTGCTGCCCTTCGTCAACCCGCGGGTGCCGAAGGTGGTGACCGCCGCCGCAGCGGGCCCGACGCCGCGGGTCTGCGCGCCGCGCAAGGCCGAGCCCCCGCCGCCGCCACGCCGCCGCGAGCGGTACTGGACCGGGGCGCTTTCGGCGCTGGTGCATCTGACGCTGGTGGGGCTGGCGCTGGGGCAGACGACCGGCGCGCTTTCGTCGGGCGATGGCGGGGTGCTGGAGGTGACGCTGGTCGCGGCCCTGCCGCCCTCGGCCGCGGCGCCCGCGGTGCCGGATGCGGCGCCCGCGCGGCCGGACGAGCCGGTGGCGGAGACCGCGGCCCCCGTTGCCCCGCCGCCGGACGCCCGGCTGACGCCGCCGCGGGCAGTGACGCAGGTGGCACCACCTGACGCCGCGGTCC
>JAJZVD010000035.1 GCA_021845805.1 Pseudomonadota bacterium
CGTCTCGCCTTCGCCGGGCACCAGCGGGTTGGCGGGGTCCTGCACATATCGGTAATAGCCGAACGCCACCCCGCCCGCGACGGCGGCAGAGGCTACCAGCAAGCTGCGGCGGGTGATCGTGCCAAGTCGGCTCATGTCACGCTCCCTGCAGGCGGCGGGCGGCATCGTGGATCGCGGCGCGGATCCGGGGATATGTGCCGCAGCGGCAAAGGTTCCCGCTCATCGCGGCGTCGATATCCGCGTCGGTCGGCCGCGTGGTCGCCTGCAACAGGCTGACCGCCGACATGATCTGCCCCGACTGGCAGTAGCCGCACTGCGCCACCTGGTTGTCGATCCAGGCCTGCTGGATCACCGACAGGGTGGCGGGGGTGCCGATTCCCTCGATCGTGGTCACCTCCGCCCCCTCCAGATCGCCGATCTGGAGGGAACAGGACCGCATCGTCTGCCCGTTCACATGAACCGTACAGGCGCCGCACTGGCCCACGCCGCAACCATACTTCGTGCCGGTCAGCCCGATCACGTCGCGCAGCACCCACAGCAGCGGGGTCTGGGGGTCGGCGGTGATCTGGTGCGGGGTGCCGTTGACGGTCAGCTGCATTGTGGCTCCTCGCTTCTTTCCGATTGCGGCAGATATGGTTGCATTGCCGCGGGGTGCAACCGTCTTGCACGGGATTGCGTGGCCGACGTTGCGGCGCTACCCCGTTAGCCGCAGGCGCCTGCGACAGGCGCAACGGGAGAGAGCGATGACCACCAGCCCCTACGATCCGGCGCGCGAGGGTGCGCAGATGGCGTTCGATGGCCGCATGTCCTACGGCGATTACCTGAAGCTGGACGCGATCCTGACGGCGCAGGCCCCGCTGTCGGATGCGCATGACGAGTTGCTGTTCATCGTGCAGCACCAGACATCAGAGCTTTGGATGCGGCTGGCGATCCATGAGCTGAACTCGGCCCGCACCGCGATGGCGGGGGGCGATTTCGCGCATGCGTTCAAGACGCTGGCGCGGGTGGCGCGGATCTTCGAGCAATTGAACGGCGCCTGGGACGTGCTGCGGACGATGACACCGGCGGATTACACCCGCTTCCGGGACGCGCTGGGGCAATCCTCGGGGTTCCAGTCCTGGCAATACCGGCTGATCGAATTCATGGTGGGCAACCGCAATCATGCGATGATCCGCCCCCATGCGCACCGCCCCGACATTCTGGCGCTGCTCGAGGCCGAACTGAAGCGCCCGTCGCTCTACGATGTGGCGCTGCGGGCGTTGCATGACGCGGGGCTGACCCTGCCCGACGAGGTGCTGAACCGCGACCCCGCGCAGGCCTGGCAGCCCAACGACGCGGTGAAGGCCGCCTGGGCCGCCGTCTACCGCGCGCCGGAAACCTACTGGTCGCTTTACGATCTGGCCGAGAAGCTGGTGGATTTCGAGGATTACTTCCGCCGCTGGCGCTTCAACCACGTCACCACGGTGGAACGCGTCATCGGCTTCAAGCGGGGCACCGGCGGGACCGGCGGCGTCAGCTACCTGCGCCGGATGCTGGAGGTCGAGTTGTTCCCCGAACTCTGGCATGTGCGGACGGATCTCTGATGCCCTTCGTCTACCGTCAGAAGGTGCTGTTCCAGCACTGCGACCCGGCCGGGATCGTGTTCTACCCGCGCTACATGGAGATGATGAACGCGACGGTGGAGGAATGGTTCGCCACCCGGCTGAAGCATTCGTTCTCGATGATGCACGGGGCGATGCAGGCCGGGGTGCCCACCGCGGAACTGCGCGTGGTGTTCAGCGCGCCAAGTCGGCTGGGCGAGATGCTGTCGGTGTCGCTTTATCTGCGCAGGCTTGGGCGCAGCAGCGCCGCGCTGGAATTCGTCGCGGACTGCGAGGGGCAGGTGCGGCTGAGCATGACATCGACGCTCGTCTTCATCAGCTTCGCCGACGGGCGCCCCCAGCCCTGGCCGGACCGGCTGCGGCGCCGGATGGAGGCAGAGCTTGAGCCGACCCCGGCGCCTGAGCCCGACGCTCAGCCCTGACGCATGTTCGACCGGCGTGACACCCAGGCCCAGCTAGTCGCGCACATGTCATCCAGATCGCGTTCAGCCTTGAAGCCCAACAGCCGCTGGGCCTTGCGCGGGTCGCCGAAATAGCAGGCCAGATCGCCCGCCCGCCGCGGGGCAACAGTATGGGGCAGCGCGCGCCCGCACGCGCGGGAATAGGCCGCCAGCATGTCCATCACCGAATAGCCCTGCCCGGTCCCCAGGTTCACGATGTGACTGTCGTCGCCCCGCATCAGCGAATCGAGCGACAGCACATGCCCGCGCGCCAGATCGACGACATGGATGTAATCGCGCACGCCCGTGCCATCCGGGGTGGGGTAGTCGTTGCCGAACACGTTCAGCGCCGGCAGTTCGCCCGTGGCGACCTTGGCGATATAGGGCATCAGGTTGTTCGGGATGTCGGACGGGTCCTCGCCGATCAGCGCCGAAGGATGCGCCCCGGCCGGGTTGAAGTAGCGCAGGATGCCGAAGCGCCAGCGGTCGTCCGCCGCCGCGACTTGCTGGATGATCTGTTCGCCCATCAACTTGGTATAGGCATAGGTGCTGGCATAGCCCAGCGGCGCGTCTTCGGGGATCGGCCAGTCCAGCGTGGGCGCATAGACCGTGGCCGAGGATGAAAAGACCAGCCGGAACACCCCCGCCGCGCGCATCGCCTTGAGCAGGTTCACCAGCCCGGTGCAGTTCGTCTCGATATAGTCCAGCGGCTTCTGCTGGCTTTCGCCGACCGCCTTTTTGGCCGCGAAATGCACCACGGCGTCGAAGCGGTCCGAGGCGAAGACCCGCGCCAGCCCCTCGGCATCCAGCACGTCGCAGCGGTGCACCGTCACCGGCTTGCCGGTGATCACCTCCAGCCGGTCGGGCACGTCGGGGCGTGCATTGGCGAAGTTGTCGAGGATCGCGACCTCATAACCCGCGTCCGACAGGGCCGCATAGGTATGCGACCCGATGTAGCCCGCGCCGCCGGTCAGAAGGATCTTACCAGGCATCTCACTCTCTCGTTCTGCCGTCGTCCACCTAGCGCAGCAAGCGGCGGCAGGCCAGCCTTACTCGGCCAGCACCAGCAGGTCGCGTTCCGACACGCTGATTTCCGCGGCGCTGCCCACCGCGGGCGGCGGCAGGTCGGGGCGGTTGAAGGTATCGAGCGAGACCATGTTGCCCGCCACGTCCACCTTCACCCGGATCACCGAGCCAAGGAAGTGCACCTCGGCGATGCGGCCCGACAGGATCAGGTTGCGCCCTTCGTGCCGACCCAGCGAGACGACCTCGGGGCGCAGCGCAAGGCTGAGGCTGGTGCCGTCCCCGGGCAGCGCGCGGTTCAGCGCGACCTGGGTGCCGCCCACCGAAACCTGCCCGGTGGCGGCGTTCAGCACGGTGGCATCCAGCAGGTTCAGCGTGCCCACGAACTGCGCGACAAAGCGGGTGGTGGGGCGGTTGTAGATCTCGAACGGGGTGCCGACCTGGTCCGCCACGCCCTGATGCATCACCACGATGCGGTCGGAAATCGACAGCGCCTCTTCCTGGTCATGGGTCACGAAGATGGTGGTGATGCCCAGTTCACGCTGGATGCTGCGGATCTCGTCGCGCAGCGACACCCGGATCTTGGCGTCCAGCGCCGACAGCGGCTCGTCCAGCAGAAGGACGCGCGGCCGCGGCGCCAGCGCGCGGGCCAGTGCCACGCGCTGCTGCTGGCCGCCCGACAACTGGAACGGATAGCGGTCGCCCAGATCCGGCAGGCCGATCAGCGTCAGCATCTCGGTCACGCGCCGGTCGATGTCGCTGCGCGACTGGCCCTTGATGCGCAGCCCGAAGCCCACGTTCTGCGCCACGGTCAGGTTGGGGAACAGTGCATAGGCCTGGAACACCATGCCGATGTTGCGCTGGTTCGGGCGCAGCCCCGTGACCTCCTGCCCGTCGATGCGGATCCCGCCCGAGGTGGGCGTTTCGAACCCGGCCACCATCCGCAGCACGGTCGTCTTGCCACAACCCGACGGGCCGAGGAACGAGACGAACTCGCCCTTTTCGACGGAAAGCTGGAAATCCTTCACGACGCGCGTTGCGCCGAAGGATTTTTCCAGGTGTTCAAGTTCGAGAAAGGCCATTTTATCGCTTCACCTGAGAGAATTTCGAGAACCGGCTGACCAGCTGGATCAGCCCCATGCAGGCCCAGGTGATCGCGAAGGCGATCACGGCCAGCGCCGAGGGTTCGTAGGCGCGGTTGCCGCCCATCCAGAACATGTAGGGGCCGAAGGTGTTGAGGTTCAGCAGCGCCGCAAAGACATATTCGCCGATCACGATGGCAAAGGTCAGGAAGGCGCCCGACAGGACCGAGACCAGCACATTGGGCAGGATCACCTGCGCGAGGATCGTCACCCAGCCCGCGCCCAGGCTTTGCGCCGCCTCTGTCAGCGTGGCCACGTCGATCGCCCGCAACCCGGTATCGACGGCGCGATACATGTAGGGCAATGACAGGACCGTGTAGCCGAAGAGCACCAGCAGGTTGGTGCCCAGCCAGCTTCCGGTCAGGGGCAGCACCGAAGAGGTGTTATAAAGCCGGATGTAGCCGAACACGATCACGATGGGCGGGATCACCAGTGGCAGAAGGGTGATGAACTCGATCACCGGCCTGAGCTTCGGCAGCTTCAGCCGCACCCAGTAGGCCGTGGGCACCGAGATCAGCGTGCCGAAGACGATGGTGATCAGCGCCAGAATCATCGAATAGAGGAAGGTCGTCTGGAACTGCGGGTCGGTCAGCACCACGCGGTAGGCTTCGAAGCTGAGTTCCCCCCGCTTCATCCGCAGCGAGAACATGAACATGCCCAGCAGCGGCAGGAAGAAATACAGGAAGCTGCCGAAGACGGCGAGCCCGGACCAGAAGCGGCGGCCCATCATTTCAGCCACCTTTCCGCCCGCATCCGCAGGACGATGTAGATGAGGTTGGCAGCCCCGGTCAGCACGATCATCCCGAAGGCCAGCGCATAGCCCAGGTGCGGGTCGTTCAGCACGTCGCCCCGGATCTGCGCGAACAGCTTGATCGGAACCAGCGTCAGGTTCGAGCCCGTCAGCGCCATCGCGGTGGCCACCGCGCCGAAGCTGTTGGCGAACAGAAGCGCCGCCGTCCCCAGAAGCGAGGGCCAGAGCACCGGCAGCGCCACCATGCGCCAGTATTGCGGGCCGGTCGCACCCAGGATCGACGCCGCCTCGCGCCATTCCCGCTTCAAGCCGTCAAGCGCGGGCGTGATGATCAGCACCATCAGCGGGATCTGGAAATACAGGTAGGTCAGTGCCAGCCCCGCGAAGGTCAGCAGGTTGAACCCGATGGCGTAGATGTTCACCCCCAGCCAGTCGCGCGCCAGCACCGTGACCAGCCCCACGCGCCCGAGCGTCGAGATGAAGGCGAAGGCCAGCGGCACGCCGGCAAAGTTCGAGGCGACGCCCGAAAACGTCAGCACCGTGCCGCGCAGCCAGCCGGGCAGCCCGCCCAGCACCACCGCCGCCGCCAGCAGGAAGCCCGCCAGGCAGCCCAGCAGCGCGGTGATCAGCGACAGCTTGATCGAGACCCAGAACGCCGCAAGGATCGAGGGCGAGAACAGCGCGATGATGTTGTCGAACGTCGCGTGGCCGTCCGGGCTCCGGAATGCGCCGATCACGATGTTCAGCGTCGGCAGGATCAGGAAAAGCACGGCAAAGACAAGGAAGGGAAGCACCCCGGCCCATGTCAGAAGCGCGCTGGCCCGGCGTCTTGCGCCGGAAGGGGTCGTGGAAACGGCGGGCATGCGGCCTCGGCTGCGCGAAATGCAGATGAGCGCGCCCCGCCCTTGGACGGGGCGCGCCTGGTCTCAAACGGCGATCACTTCACCGTGGCGCCGACGGTGGCATCCCAGCCGCCCGAGACGGCCGTCTTGTTCGCGCTCTGCTCGTCCAGCGTCGGGAAGGCGGCGGCGGCGTAGTTCGCAGCCGGCGGCAGCTTCGCCATCAGGTCGGCCGGCAGCTTGCCCGCCTTCGACATCGCGTTGAAGCGGATCGGGTGGCAGTAGCCCTTCAGCCAGCCGATCTGGCCTTCGTCCGAATACAGGTATTCCATCCACAGCTTCGCGGCGTTCGGGTGCGGCGCAAAGGCCGAGATCGCCTGAACGTAGACGCCCGCGATGCCGCCCTTGCTGGGAACGACGACGTCCATGGGCGGGTTGCCCTTCAGGCTGTCACGCCAGGCCAGCAGGTTGTAGTCCCACGCCACGACGATCGGGGTCGCGCCCTGGGCGATGGTGCCCGACTTGCCGGTGACGGGCACGAAGTTACCCTTCTTGTTCAGTTCGGCAAAGAACTTCAGGCCTGCTTCGCCCGAATCCTTGCCCAGCGCCGCACCGGTCGAGGCGCCCGCCGACATGACCGCCAGGATCGCCTGGTTGGACGACCGCGGGTCGCCCGTCAGCGCGACCGAGTTGGCGTATTCCGACTTCATCAGGTCGGCCCATTCGGCGGGCACGTCCTTGATGATGTCCTTGTTCACGCCAAAGGCCATCACGCCGTAGTAGTCGCCGTACCAGTAGCCGTCGGCGTCCTTCACGTTGTCGGGGATCTCGCTCCAGGTCGACACCTTGTAGGGCTGGATCAGGCCGTCCTTCTTGGCGGCCGGGCCGAAGGACAGACCGACGTCGATGACGTCCGGCGCCTGCGGGCCCTTGTTGTCCTTGTTCGCCTTGATGGCCTCGATCTCGTCGCCCGAGCCTGCGTCGGGGTTCAGTTCGTTGACCGTGATGCCCGGGTACTTCGCCTTGAAGCCGGCGATGACATCGCCGTAGGCGCACCAGTCATGCGGCAGGGCGATGACCGTCAACTGGCCCTCGCCCTTGGCGGCCGCGTACAGGTCGTCGATGGTGCCAGCCGAGGCCATGCCGGCCATGGCCGACAGCGCGAAGACGCTGGCGGTGATCGCAAGACGTTTGTTGAAGTTCATGTCGGGTCGCTCCCCATTGATGATCGCTCCGCTGAAGCCGCTGTCACACCGGTGTCCGGTGCGCCGGTCAGTCCAGGCCGTTACAGGTAACGGCCCTTTGCAGGACATGGCAAGCAGGAGAACGGCAGCTTCAGTCGAACGGTCGGTAGCATTCGTGTTTGAACGTTGCGTGACGGTTTATGAACGTATTGTAACAGATGCTTTCGCGGTCAGTGACCCCGCGACCTGCCTTTGTCAGGGCGTCGTGCGGGGGCCGACCCGCCGATTTGTTGCGAATCAGTCAACCGATTGTTTCCACCTCGCCGCGGCACCAACCCCGTGCAGTCACAGTTCGGCCCCCTTTGACCGCGAGTCTTCACGGAAAGACAACACGGTGATGGAGAACCGGATCATGACCTTCGGCCGACTCATTCTGGCTCGCCTGCGCGGCGCGCGTCAGCAGACAGAATCGGTGTTTGAACTGCGCCTGCGCGCGCTTGGCCCGGTCGCGGCGCGGCCGTCGACGTTCGGGCCGTTCAGAGGTCGCCACTCACGCCGGGCAGGTTGAGCGCCTTCATCAGGTCGCGCACCTCCTGACGGGCGGCCACGTTCGAGATGTTTAGCTGGTCCACGCCCAGATCGCGCAGGTCCAGCAGCGTCAGCCCGCGCGGGAACAGTTCGCGGAAGATGACGCGTTCGGAGAAACCGGGCGCCACGCGGAAGCCGATGCGGCGCGAAAGGTCCGACAGCGCCTCGCCCACCTTCTTCTTGTTGTGCATCTGCTGCGCCCCCAGCCGGTTTCGCAGCACGATCCAGTCGATCGGCTTCAGCCCCGCCTGAGCCCGCAACTGCCGGGCATTCCACACCATTTCGGCATAGATCGACGGCCCGCGCACCTTGCCGGTCTCCGGGTCGATATGGGCCAGCAGGTCGAAATCGACAAAGCTGTCGTTCATCGGCGTCACCAGCGTGTCTGCCAGCGAATGCGCCACCTGGCTCAGCCGGGTGTGGCTGCCGGGGCAGTCGATCACGATGAAGTCGTAGCGCGGCTCCATCTCCGAGATGGCGGCAGACAGGCGCTGGTCGAACGGGTTCTCGTTCGGCGCCAGCGTGCCGCGGTCGGCCTCGGGCAACTGGCGCAGCTCGGGCGAGGGCAGCGCCAGCCCCGCGCGGGTCGTCTGGGCCCGGCGGTTTTCCAGATAGCGGCCGAAGCTCTGCTGCCGCAGGTCCAGATCAAGCCCGCCCACCCGGTGCCCCATCCGGGCCAGCGCGGTGGCAACGTGCATGCATGTCGTCGATTTGCCGCTGCCGCCCTTCTCGTTCCCGAAAACGATGATATGCGCCAAGATCCCGTCCCTTGCCTTCGGCCGCACTCCGGCGGCGTTCCGCCGACCGTCATATGCCGGGGGCGGCCCGATGGGAAGCCTTGCGGATCAGGAGGTGGGGGCACTGTCGTCGCAGCGCACCGCCGGGTCGATGCAGCGCACCACCGGCCAGTCCGCGCGGCCCCAGCAATAGCCCGCCGGCGCCTGCGTCAGTCGCAGCACCCAGATCGGCTGGCGGCCGTCGGCGGTGCGGGCGGGATCGCCCTCGCGCCGCAGGGTGATCGAGCCCGCGTCCGCCCCCAGGATGTCGTAGCGCGCATGGTCGGCAAGATCGCCCGACGGGCTTGCCGCCGGGTGCGTCCAGGTGAAGATCGCGTGCGGCGGGCTGGCCAGAAAACCCAGCCGATGCGGATTGCTCTGGCAGGATTGCGCCGGATCGACCGCGCTTCCGTAAACGCCCGCCGCCCGCGCGAACACGTCGGTTTCGGCCACGGCCGGGGTGGCGAGGGCAAGGGCAAGGGCGGGCAGCAGGCGCATCATCGCCGCAGGATGCCCGAACGGCACGCAAACGAAAAGGGCGCCCGCAAGGAGGCGCCCGATCCGATGTTTCGCAGGATGGCTCAGAAGCCGAGGCCCGCGTACTTGTTCTTGAACTTCGACACGCGCCCGCCGGTATCCATCAGCCGCGCGTTGCCGCCCGTCCAGGCGGGGTGCGCCAGCGGATCGATGTCCAGCGCCATCTGCTCGCCTTCCTTGCCCCAGGTCGAACGGGTGCGGAAGGTGGTGCCGTCGGTCATCTTCACTTCGATGAAGTGGTAATCGGGGTGGGTATTCGCCTTCATGGTCCCGCTCCTTACGCGTCGGCGCCGTCTTTGGCTTTGTAGTTGGTGACCTCGGCGATCCGGGCCGACTTGCCGCGGCGGTCGCGCAGGTAATACAGCTTGGCGCGGCGGACGCGGCCACGGCGCACCACTTCGATCGAGTCGATGTTGGTCGAATAGAGCGGGAAGACCCGCTCCACGCCTTCGCCGAACGAGATCTTGCGCACGGTGAACGAGGCCGCGAGCGTGTTGCCGCCCTTGCGGCTGATGCAGACGCCTTCGTAGGCCTGCACGCGCGAGCGCGAGCCTTCGGTCACCTTGTAGCCGACGCGAACGGTGTCGCCGGCCTTGAAATCCGGAATCGTCTTGCCGAGCGCAGCAATCTGCTCGGCTTCGAGTTGCGCGATAATGTCCATCGCTTGTCCTCTGCCTGGCGGGGGTGTGCCCCCTGGTGTGATGCGGCCTCAGAGCTCTTGGTCTTCGTCCGGGTCCCCACCATGCTTGGCACGGTAAGCCCGCCAGAGATCAGGTCGGCGTTCCTTGGTCAGCCTTTCGGCCATGTCCCGGCGCCAGGCGGCGATATTCGCGTGATGGCCCGAAAGAAGAATCTCGGGGATCGCGCGGCCTTCCCAGACCGGGGGTCGTGTGTACTGCGGAAATTCGAGAAGTCCGTCCGAAAAGGATTCCTCTTCGGCGGACGCCTGATTCCCGAGCACGCGGGGTATAAGGCGAACGGTGGCGTCGATCAAGGCCTGCGCCGCGATCTCGCCGCCGGTCAGGACGAAATCGCCCAGACTGATCTCCTCGACCCCGTAATGCTCCAGCACCCGCTCGTCCACCCCCTCGAACCGGCCGCAGAGCAGCGTGAGGCCCTGCGCCGCCGAAAGCCTGCGTGCGGTCGCCTGGTCGAATGGCTTGCCGCGGGGCGACAGGTAGATGACCGGCCAGGCCGCGCGGTCGGGCGGCGTGCCGATCGAGGCCTGGTCCAGCGCGCGCGCCACGACATCGGCGCGCAGCACCATGCCCGCGCCGCCGCCTGCGGGGGTGTCGTCGACGTTCCGGTGGCGCCCCTCGCCAAAGCTGCGAAGGTCGATGGTTTCCAGTGCCCACAGCCCCATGTCCAGCGCCTTGCCGGTCAGGCTGAGCCCCAGCGTGCCGGGGAAGGCCTCGGGAAACAGGGTGATGATGCGGGCCGTCCACGCGCCCGCAAGGCGGCGCGGCCCCTCCATCAGGTCCGCAGGCTTCAGCGACGCCGAGATCGACACACGGCCGTGCGATTTCGGCTTGGGATCGGTCACGCTTCCTGTGCTCCAGCTGTGCTGCGGGTCCGGTCCGGGCCGGATTGCAGCAGCCGCACCAGCGGCAGCGCCAGGAACGACAGCCCCAGCGCCAGCCCAAGCGGCACATGCGGCAGATGTCCCGTGACGCCGCCGACCCCGCGGCCCAGGATGAAGCAGAACACCACCAGCACGACCTGCGTCGCCGTGCGCAGCGCCACGCGGGCCAGCCGACGCGGCGTCGGCCGTCGCCGGCCGAGCCCGAAGCGCCGCGCATCGCGGATGTCGGGGCGCAGGATCACGATCCACATCAGGAACAGACCGGCATAGACCGGCACCACGGACCAGCCATAGCCCCCAAGCCCCGCCAGCATCGCGCCAAAGTAAAGCATCCCCGCGCAAAACATGAACATCTGGCGGCGCAGACTTGGGGTCATTCCAGCAATCCTTCCGGTATGTCAGCGACGATCCGGCCTGCGGCCAGATCGACTGTCGGAACGATTTCACGCGTGAAAGGCAGAAGTGCGGCAGATTTCGGGCCCGCGCGGCGAACTTCGAGCAGGTCTCCGGCGCCGTGGTTGTGCACCGCGCTGACCGTGCCCACGACCCCGCCGCCGGTGTCGTAGACGGTCAGGCCGATCAGGTCGGCGTGGTAGAATTCATCGTCGCCCAGCGCCGGAAGCCGGTCGCGGCCGACATAAAGCGACACGCCGCGCAGCGCGTCGGCCTCTTCCTTGCTCGTCACCCCCGAGAGGCGCGCGGCAAACCCGTTCGGGATCGCGCGCGTCAGGGTCACGCGGAAGCTGCGGCCGCCGTCCTCGGTGGTCAGCGGGCCGTAGGAGGCGATCGCCTCGGGGTCGGAGCAGAAGCTTTTCAGCCGCACCTCGCCGCGGACCCCGAAGGCCCCGGCGATGGCGCCGATGCAGACACGATCATTCTCTTCGGTCATCTTCCGCTCCGCTTGGCGCTTCGGCAGGGCCGGGCAGGCACGGTGCGCGCCTGCCCGGCCGTGCGGATCATTCCGCGGCGGCTTCGGCCTTCTTGGCCTTGGCGGCGGCGCGTTCCTGGGCCTTCTTGCCCGGCACGGCCGACTTCGGGTTGTTGCGCTCGGTCTTCGGGCGGGCGCCTGCGGCTTCCAGCATGCGGGCCACGCGGTCGGTCGGCTGGGCGCCCTGGCTCAGCCAGTAGGTGACGCGCTCCATGTTCATCTTGACGCGGTTCTCGTCGTCCTTGGCCAGCATCGGGTCATAGACGCCCAGCTTCTCGATGAAACGGCCGTCGCGCGGCATGCGGCTGTCGGACGCGACGATGGCGTAGTGCGGGCGCTTCTTCGAGCCACCGCGGGCCAGACGGATTTTCATGGACATGGTCGTTTTCTCCTTGGGGGTTGGGCAAGACGGCGGGTGCCGCCTATTTTTGCAGTTTCTCGTGGTGCCTGATGACTTCGGAAATGATGAAGTTCAGGAATTTCCTGGCAAATTCCGGGTCAAGATCGGCCTCGGATGCCAGCCGTTCCAGCCGGGCGATCTGCCGCGCCTCGCGCGCGGGGTCCGACGGCGGCAGGTCGTGGGCGGCCTTCAGGCGGCCCACGGACTGGGTATGCTTGAACCGTTCGGCCAGGGTGTAGACAAGGATCGCGTCGAGCCGGTCGATGGATTCGCGATGCTCTTTCAGCAGGTCCTGGGCGCGGGTGGCGGCGTCGGTCATTGCAGATCCTCCGGGCGGGGGTGGCGGAAGACGAGGCAGGGCTCGGTTCCGGGATGGGCGGCGGCGGAATCCTCGACCGCGCCAAGGCGGCGGGCCAGCGCGATGGAACGCGCGTTGTCGGGGTGGATGTAGCTGACGGCGGTGCGCCAGCCGAACGTGTCATAGGCGAAGCGGCGCGCGGCCTGCGCGGCCTCGGCGGCATAGCCCCGGCCTTCCAGATCGTCGGCCCAGATCGTCCAGCCGATCTCGGGCTCGGGCCAGCCGTCGGGGTACCAGGGGCCGACGGTGCCGATCGCGCGGCCGGTCGCGCGCTCTTCCACCACGAACTGGCTGAAGCCGCGCAAGAGCCAGTGGCCGACCATGTGGCCGAACCCGCGCCAGGCGGTTTCCCGGTCATAATCGGCGGGGCGGACGAAGCGGGCGCGGTCGGACAGGCCGAAGGCCAGGAACGGCTCGAAATCCGCCAGCCGCGCGGCGCGCAGGATCAGCCGTTCGGTCTCGATGACCGGCGTGTTCACCAGCGCGGCGCGCGCGGTGGCGGGCAGCGGCGCGGCGGGCCCCGCCGGATGGCGCCAGATGCGGAAGGTAAAGCCCATCTCGGTCACAGGGGCTGCGTCGGGCACGGCCCCCAGCCGCTGCGCCAGCGCGGCCGAGCGGGTGTTGTCGTCGTCGATCCGGCTGATCAGCGGGCTGATCCCCAGCGCGCGCGCATAGGCCCGTGCTGCCTCGGCCGCCTCGCGGACATAGCCCTTGCCCTCGGCCGCGCCATCCCACAGCCACCAGGCCATGTCGGGCGGATCGTAGCCTTCCGGCCCCCAGGGCCCAGTCGCCCCCAGCGCGCGGTCGCTGCCCTTCACGCAGAACACAAGCGGGCCATAGCCGCGCAGCGCCCAGTGGCCCAGGTGGTGGCCAAAGCTGCGCCAGGCCACGGCCCGGGTCGGCTGGGGCGGGGTCACGAAGGCGGCCCGGTCCGACAGGAAGAAATCGGCAAACACCGGCCAGTCGGCCGCCCGCGCGGCGCGCAGGTTCAGCCGGTCGGTCTCGAAGACCGGGGTGTTCACCAGCGCAGGCGTCATGCGGCGGCCCCCGGCCCGGCATCGGCCGACCGGCGCATGCGCAGCGTCCGCCGCGCGGTGGTGTGGGTGGGTGCCCGGGTCATCGTTCGGCCTTGCGCGGCCCGGGGTGGCGGTAGATGCGCGCGGGCTTGCCCGCGGGCGAGGTCCAGTCGCGCTCGAACGTGGCCCCCAGCCGCTCGGCCAGCGCGATCGACCGCGCGTTGTCGGGCGCGATCACGCTGGTCAGCGTGGTCCAGGCCAGCGTGTCATAGGCGAAGGCGCGCAGGCGCAGGGCGGCTTCGCGGGCAAAGCCACGCCCCTCGAACCCGTCGAACAGCACCCAGCCCAGTTCCGGTTCCGGCCAGCCCTCGGGGTTCCAGAACCCGGCCTGCCCGACATGGGCGCCGGTGTCGCGTTCGATCAGCCGAAACAGGCCGTAGCCCCGCAGCAGCCAGTGGCCCATCTCGGCGGCAAAGGCCCGCCAGGCCGCCGCCCGGTTTTGCGGGCCGCCCATGTAGCGGCTGCGTTCGCTGGCCCAGTAATCGGCGTAGGGCGTGAAATCCAGCGCCTCGGGCGCCCGCAGGATCAGGCGCTCGGTGGTCAGGACGGGGGCATCGATCAGGGCAAGGCTCATCGCGTCACTTCTTCTTGCCGAACCCGCCAAGGCCCGACAGGCCCTGCGGCAGCTTCAGCCCGCCACCGCCCAGGCCCGGCAGGCCCGAGGGCATCTTGCCCTTGGCCAGATCGGCGGCGGCCTTCATCTGTTCGGGGTCGAGGTTGGAGAAATCGGGCAGGCGGCCTTCCTTGCGGCCCGCGAACATGTCCTTCATCGCGGCCTTCAGCATCCCGCCCTTGCCCAGCTTCTTCATCGTGTCCGCCATCTGGCGGTGCATCTTCAAAAGCTTGTTCAGCTCGGCCACATCCAGCCCCGCACCGGCCGCGATGCGGCGCTTGCGGCTTGCCTGCAGAAGGTCCGGGTTCGCGCGTTCCTTCCTGGTCATCGAGTTGATCAGCGCGATCTGGCGTTTCAGCATCCGGTCATCCAGACCCGCCGCCTCGGCCGCCTTCGACATCTTGCCCATGCCGGGCAACATGCCCATGATCGATTGCATCCCGCCCATCTTCAGCATCTGGTCAAGCTGGGCCTTCAGGTCGTTCATGTTGAACAGACCCTTCTGGAACCGCTTCATCGCGCGTTCCATCTGTTCGGCTTCCAGCGTCTCCTGCGCCTTCTCGACCAGTGCCACGATGTCGCCCATGCCCAGGATGCGGCCGGCGACACGCTCGGGCTCGAAGGTCTCGATGGCGTCCATCTTCTCGCCGAGGCCGACGAAGCGGATCGGCTTGCCGGTGACTGCGCGCATCGACAGCGCGGCCCCCCCGCGGCCGTCGCCGTCCATCCGGGTCAGCACCACGCCGGTGATGCCCACCTTGCCGTCGAACTCGGTCGCGACGTTCACCGCGTCCTGCCCGGTCAGGCCGTCGACCACCAGAAGCGTTTCGCGCGGGGCCACCACGTCGCGGACGGCCTGCACCTCGTCCATCAGCACTTCGTCGATGTGCAGACGGCCCGCGGTGTCGAGCATGTAGACATCATAGCCGCCAAGGCTGGCCTGCGTCCTGGCGCGCCGGGCGATCTGCACCGCGGTCTCGCCCTTCACGATCGGCAGCGTGTCGACCCCGATCTGCGCGCCGAGGATCGCCAGCTGCTCCATCGCCGCCGGGCGGTTGGTGTCGAGCGAGGCCATCAGCACCCGCTTGCCGTTCTTTTCCTTCAGCCGCTTGGCAAGCTTGGCCGTGGTGGTCGTCTTGCCCGAGCCCTGCAGGCCCACCATCAGGATGGGCGAAGGCGGGTTGTCGATCTTCAGCGCGTCCGCCGGGCCTTCGCCGCGCAGCACGTCGATCAGCGCGTCATGGACGATCTTGACGACCTGCTGGCCGGGCGTCACGGATTTCGTCACCGCTTGGCCCGCGGCCTCTTTCTGCACCTTCGCCACGAAATCGCGGGCCACGGGCAGGGACACGTCGGCCTCGAGCAGCGCGGTACGCACTTCGCGCAGCGCGGTGGCAACGTCGGCCTCCGACAGGGCGCCCTGCTTCGTCAGCCGGTCGAACACGCCGCCGAGCCGGGCGGAAAGGTTCTCGAACATCTGCGGCCTCCTGCCGGTTGCACCTCTGCCGGGCCATATGGGCACCGACGCCTCAAACGCCAACGTCACCCGCGGGCGCAACGCGCTGGCGGATGGCGATCCCGGGACATGCCCAAGGGACCGGGGGTCATGGCGAACCTCCGGGATTGGGGCCGTATACGCCCTTGCGGTCTGCGGGTCAACGGGGGTGGGCGGGCGCGCCCTGGCCCCGCACCCAGCCGGGCCGCCGCCCCGGTGCCGTCGCGGAACGGAAAAATCCTCAACCCCCTCGCCGCGGCGCCGGGATGCGCTATCGTCTGGGCAGGAATGCGGAGGGACGGATGCGCGACGGGGTGATCTATGTGGCGAAGGGTTCGGGGTATCTGGATCTTGCCGAACGCTCTGCGGCCTCGCTCAGGGCGCTGAACCCGGGGCTCGCGGTCGATCTTTACACCGATCAGCCCGCAGTGGCCGAAGGTCTGTTCGACCGGGTTCTGCCGATCCCTGCCACCGGGCCCACGCCGAAGCTGGCCTGCCTGCCCGAAAGCCGGTTCGACCGCACGCTCTATCTGGATTGCGACACACTGGTGCTGGCGCCCTTCGGCGACCTTTTCGACATCCTCGATAGGTTCGAACTGGCCGTGACGCATGACGTGCGGCGCACCTCGGCCCTGGTCCGCGAGGGGCATCTGCATGACACGCCCTATGCCTTTCCGCAGATGAACTGCGGGGTCATGCTTTACCGCCGCTCGCCCGCCGTGGCCGCCTTCCTGGCCCAATGGCAGGCGCGCTACCGCGCTGCCGGACGGTCGCGCGATCAGGTGACCTTCCGCGATCTGGTCTGGGAAAGCGACATCCGGTTCTATGTCCTGCCCGAGGAATTCAACCTGCGCCGGGTCACCGTGCTGGATGCCTGGGAGCCGCTGGACGCGCGGCCGACCATCCTGCATTCGCACCGCCTGCTGCAACACCTGCGGGGGGCCGACACGCGGCTGGACGATCTTGCCGCGATCGTCAGCGCCGAACGGGTGGCGCGGGGCGAGGAATGGGCCGGGCTTGGGCTTTCGGTGCCGGTGGAGCCGGGCGCGGACCCGGCGGCGCCCTTCCACGCGGCGGAGACACGGGCGGGTCGCGGTGCCGCCACGGGGACGGGCGACTGAGTGCGGAAAGGGCGGCCGACCCTTGCCCCGGCGCACGAGTTCCCTAAGGTGGCGCTGCCTGACGAACAGGGGGCGTGATGCCGGTAGAGACTTGGGATGAGATCCGCACCGCCTTTCACGTGGCGCGACTTGGCACGGTGTCGGGCGCGGCCGAGGTATTGGGGGTGCACCACGCCACGGTGATCCGGCATATCGACGCGCTGGAAAAGCGGCTGGGCGTGCGGCTTTTCCAGCGCCACGCCCGCGGCTACACGCCGACCGAGGCGGGCAGCGATCTGTTGCAGGTGGCGCAGGCGACCGAGGACCAGTTCGCCCAGTTCGCCGCCCGCATCAAGGGCCGCGGCGAGGCGGTGACGGGCGAGCTTGTCGTGACCTCGCTGCCCGACCTGATGCCGCATCTGGCGCCCGTGCTGGTGGGCTTTCAGCAGCAGCATCCGGGGCTTCGGGTGCGCTACCTGACCGATACGCGGCTTCTGAAGCTCGAATACGGCGAGGCGCATGTGGCCATCCGCGCCGGGCGCGCGCCGGGCGAGCCCGACAACGTCGTGCAGCCCTTCCTGCAGATCGGCTTCGGGCTTTATGGCGCGCGAAGCTACATCGACCGCGCGGGCCGCCCCGAGACCGAGGCGGACCTTGCCCGCCACAGCTTCATCGGCCCCGACAGCGATGCCAACCGCGCGCCCTTCTTCCGCTGGCTGGTGCAGGCGATGCCGACCGACGCGGTCACCTTCCGCTGCACCGACATCGGCGCGATGCAGGTGGCGGTGGAACAGGGCGCGGGGCTTGGCTTCCTGCCCGCCTGGTGGGCCCGGAACCAGACGGGGCTGGTCGAGGTGATGCCGCCGCGGCCCGACTGGCAGGTGGAACTGTGGCTGGTGACCCATGTCGACCTGCACCGCACCACCAAGGTTCAGGCGTTTCTCGCCCATCTCAAGCAGGAGGCGAAATCCTGGCCGCTGTTCTGAGCCCGCAGGCCCGCGGGCATCTGGCGATGCTGGCGTTTTCGGCGCTGGTCGCGGGGTCCTTCGCGCTGGGCTCGATGGCGGCCAACCTGATCGCCCCCGCCGCGCTGAATGCGCTGCGTTTTGCCATCGCGGCGGTGGTGATCGGGGCGCTCGCCGGCGTCACGACCGGCCTGCCGCGCCGGGCCGCCGAGGCGCCCTGGCGCTACCTGGTGCTGGGCGGCCTCTTCTCGGGCTATTTCGTGCTGATGTTCTATGGCTTGCAGACCGCGGCGCCGGTCTCGGCCGCGGCGGTCTTTACCCTGACGCCGGTGATGGCCGGGGGCTTCGGTTGGCTCTTGTTGCGGCAGGTGACCACGCCGCGCATGGCGCTGGCTCTGGCCATCGGCGGGGCGGGGGCGCTGTGGGTGATCTTTCGCGGCGATCCGGCGGCCTTGCTGGCCTTTCACGTCGGGCGGGGCGAAGAGCTCTATTTCCTCGGCTGCATCGCGCACGCGGTCTATACGCCAATGGTGCGCAAGCTGAACCGGGGCGAGCCGCCGGTGGTCTTCACCTTCGGCACCCTGCTGGCCGGGACGCTGGTGATGACCGTCTTCGGCTGGCACGACCTGCGCGCGACCGACTGGGCGCATCTGCCCGCGATCGTCTGGATCACGCTGATCTACCTCGCGCTCTTCGCCTCGGCCGCCAGTTTCACGCTGTTGCAGACCGCGACCATGGTGCTGCCGTCGGCCAAGGTGATGGCCTATACCTACCTGGTGCCAAGCTGGGTGATCCTGTGGCAGATCGCGCTGGGCCACGGGGCACCGCCCGCCACGGTGGGAGTGGGCGTGGGGCTGACGGGGGTGGCGCTGATCCTGCTCTTGCGCGACTGAGCCGGGGCTTGAACCGCGGGCGGTCCGGCGCCATGTATTCCGCAACCTGAATATATGGAGGACGCCGTGGCCGAGGCCGTGAAGCTGACATGTACGCAGTGCGGGCAGGCGAACCGCATCCCCGCCGAGCGCCTGGGCGCGGGGCCCAAATGCGGGGTCTGCGGGGCGAAGCTGGCCGATGGGGCGGTGGGCGAGCTGGACATGCCCACGCTGAGCAAGGCGGTCCGCGGGGATGACCTGCCGATCCTGATCGACTTCTGGGCGCCCTGGTGCGGCCCCTGCCGGATGATGGCGCCGGAATTTGCCAAGGCGGCCAAGGGGCTGGCACCGCGGGTGCGGTTTGCCAAGATCAACACCGAGGATCACCCCGAGGCCTCGCAACGCTTCGGCATCCGCGGCATCCCGCTGTTGATCCTGTTCCACAAGGGGCGGGAAGTGGCGCGCCTGACCGGCGCGCGGCCCGCAGTCGAGATCGACCGCTTCGTGCGCGATCACGTTGCGATGGCCGCCTGAGGATTCTTCCGGGGGGCGCTTGACATCCCCCCGGCCTTGCGCCAAACAGCGCGCCCATGGGGCTGTAGCTCAGTTGGGAGAGCGCATCGTTCGCAATGATGAGGTCAGGGGTTCGATCCCCCTCAGCTCCACCAGAAACCACGGGGTTTCAAAGGGATAAGGGCGCCGCAGGGCGCCCTTTCCTTTTCCGGTGCATTCCCGCCGGAATCGTGCCATGCTGCGCTGCGGCGTAGGTGGAGGCGGCATGGCGGGCAAGGTCATCACGATGGCCCAGCAGAAGGGCGGCAGCGGCAAGACCACGCTGGCTGTGAACCTTGCGGTGGCGTTCCGGCGGCGGGGCATGACGGTTGCGCTGCTTGACACCGATCCGCAGGGCAGCCTTGGCCGCTGGTTCATGGCCCGGCGCGAACGGCTGGGCGAGGCGGGGATGGAATTTTCCACCGCCTCGGCCTGGGGGGTTTCCTATGAATGCGAGAAACTGCGCAAGCAGGTGGACGTGGTGCTGGTCGACACGCCGCCCAAGGTGGATGCCGACCTGCGCCCCGCGCTGCGCGAGGCCGACCTGATTCTGGTGCCGGTGGCGGCCAGTCATGTCGACCTCTGGGCCACCGAAGGGGTGCTTGATCTGGCGGCGCGCGAAAGGCGGCGGGTCACGGTGGTGCTGAACCGCGCCAAGGCGGGCACCCGGCTGGCCGAGGAGGTGGCCGAGGCGGCGGCCGGGCTGACTGCCGATCTGGCGGTGTCCCGGATCGCGAACCGGGTGATCTATGCCGAAACGCTGGGCCAGGGCCTTGGCGCGCAGGAAGGCGGGCGCAGCGCGGCACGGGACGAGATCGACGCGCTGGCCGACGAGGTGCTGGCCCGGCTGGCCCCCTAGGCTTTCGGGCCGCGCAGGATCAGCATCCAGAAGGCATAGAGGCCCGCGGCCGCGAACAGCGCGGCCCAGCCGGTATTGCCGCGCACCGCCTCGACGGCGGCCCAGGCCAGCGGCACCAGCGCCGTGGCCCAGCGGCGCCAGGCGGGGCGGAAGAACGGATCGTTCGGATCAAGAAGCTGCATGACGCGACCCTATCCGGCCGCACCGTCCGGGGGAAGGGGGCCGGGCAACCCCGCGCCCCGCAGACGCTTCCGCATCCCGCGGTCCCGCTCTAAGGTCGGCCGCAACCGGGGGAGGGCGCGATGATCGAACTTGCGGCAGAGGGTGTCTATGTGGGGCGGGCCTGGCAGGCGGGGGTGGGGCCGGTGCTGGTGACGCCGCGGGCGGGGATGCTGGTCGACATCACCAGCCGCGCCGCGCCCACGCTCAGCGCGCTCTTCGACCTGCCCGATCCCGCGGCCCATGTGCAGGCGGCGGCGGGCGTCCCCCTTGGCCCGCTGGCCGGGATCGCCGCGGCCTCGGTCGAACCCGTGGCCGAGGTCACCCGGCTTCTGGCCCCGGCCGACCTGCAGGCGCTGAAGGCGGCGGGCGTCACCTTCGCCCGCTCGATGATCGAACGGGTGATCGAGGAACGCGCGGGCGGCGACCCGGCGCGGGCCGAGGCGATCCGGGCGCGGGTGGCCGGCGCGATCGGTGATTCGCTGCGCAACCTCGTGCCCGGCTCGCCCGCCGCGGCCGAGGTGAAGCGGCTGTTGCAAGCCGAGGGGCTCTGGAGCCAGTATCTCGAGGTCGGGATCGGCCCGGATGCCGAGGTCTTCACAAAGGGCCAGCCGATGAGCGCGGTGGGCTGGGGGGCCAGCGTCGGCCTGCACCCGGTCAGCCACTGGAACAACCCCGAGCCCGAAGCCGTGCTGGCGGTCGACAGCCGTGGCCGGATCGTGGGTGCGACGCTTGGCAACGACGTGAACCTGCGCGATGTGGAGGGGCGTTCGGCGCTGCTTCTGGGCAAGGCCAAGGACAACAACGCCTCGGCCGGGCTGGGGCCCTTCGTGCGGCTGTTCGATGGCCGCTTCACGCTGGACACCGTGCGGCGGATGGACCTGACGATGACGGTCGAGGGGCGCGACGGGTTCCGGCTGACCGGGCGATCCTCGATGGCCGAGATGAGCCGCGACCCTGCCGATCTGGTGGCCCAGGCGCGCGGGCGGCATCACCAGTACCCCGACGGGCTGATGCTGTACCTTGGCACCATGTTCGCCCCGGTACAGGACCGCGACGCGCCGGGGCAGGGCTTCACCCACCATCCCGGCGACGTGGTGACGATCTCGGCGCCCGAACTCGGGGCGCTGGTGAATACGGTCCGGCTGTCGACCGAGGCGCCGGAATGGACGTTCGGCACCGGCGCGCTGATGCGCAATCTGGCCGGGCGCGGGCTCATCTGACGGGTTGACACCGGCGGCAGGCGGGCGCCCTTTTCCCGCACAACGCCGGAGAGACCCATGCGCACCGAATTCGATGATGCTCTTGCCGACCGCCTCTGCCGCTATGCCGCGGTGGATACCCAAAGCGACGAGAACGCCGAAGGGTCGCCCAGCACGGCGATCCAGTTGACCCTGCAGCGGATGCTGGTGGACGAGCTGACCGCGATCGGCGCGCAGGATGTGACGCTGACCGACTATGGCGTGGTGCTGGCCACCGTTCCGGGCAACATCGACGGCGCCCCGGTGATGGGCTGGCTGGCCCATGTCGACACCGCCCCCGCCTACAACGCCACCGGGGTCAAGCCGCGGGTGCATCGCGGCTACAACGGTGGCCCGATCACCTATCCCGATGCGCCGGGCCTCGTGCTCTCGCCCGAGGTGTCGCCCTATCTTGCGGGCAAGATCGGCGATGACATCATCACCGCCAGCGGCGCGACCCTGCTGGGGGCCGATGACAAGGCGGGCGTCGCGATCATCATGACGGCCGCGCAGCACCTTCTGGCCAACCCCGAGCTGCGGCACGGCCCGATCCGCATCGCCTTCACCCCGGATGAAGAGATCGGCCGCGGCGTCGACCCGCGCCTGCCCAAGGATCTGGGCGCGGCCTTCGCCTATACGTTCGACGGCGGCGCCGCGGGCGAGGTGGAATACGAGACCTTCTCGGCCGATCAGGCGGTGGTCACGATCACCGGCGTGTCGGCCCACCCGGGCACCGCCAGGGGCAGGATGGTGAACGCGCTGCACCTGGCGGCCAAGATCGTGCAGACCCTGCCGCAGGACAGCCAGACACCAGAGACGACCGAGGGCCGCGACGGGTTCCTGCATGTCTACGAGATCACCGGCACCACGGCCGCGGCCGAGATGCGCTTCATCCTGCGGGATTTCGAGCGCGCGGGGCTGGCGGCAAAGGGCGAACTGCTGAAGACCGTCTGCGCTGCGGTTCAGGCGACCGAACCGCGTGCGACCATCGCGGTGGCGATCCGGCCGCAATATCGCAACATGCGCTACTGGCTGGAAACCGACATGCGCCCGGTCGAGCTTGCCTTCGCGGCAACTCGCGCAGCGGGGATGGAGCCGGTCTCGGTGCCGATCCGCGGTGGCACCGACGGTTCGCGCTTGACCGAGATGGGGGTGCCCACGCCGAACCTGTTCACCGGGATGCAGGACATCCACGGCCCGCTGGAGTGGGTGAGCGTGCAGGACATGGCGGCCGCGACCCGGATGGCGCTGTCGCTTGCACAACTTGCGGCGGAATGACCCGGGCCGATTGCAAAGCCCTTTCTGTCTGCCAAACATCTTGCGCTTCGTGAAAAAACACCTCAGGGTTGCGGGGTGGCCCCTACGGGGTGGTTGCGAGCGGGGACGCCGTCGTGGCGCAAGGCGTGTTGGTCCCTGCCACCGGACAGTGGTGGCAGGCTGGGTTGAACGGTGGTGATGCCCCGGAGGTGCGCGGATGAGCGCCAATCGGGGCCGTTCCATGAACTTTCAGCCGGAGGCCGAGCCGTCCGCCGCCCTGCCCCCGGCCGCATCGCCCCCCGTCGGCACCGATCTTGCCGACGCCATCGAGGCGATGGGGATCGGGCTGGCCGTTCTGGACCCCGCGCGGCGCATCCGTTGGGCCAGCACCGCCTTCTGCGCGCGCATCGGTGTCGTCGATCCGGCGGCGCCCGCCGGTTTGAACCTTCCGCCGGAATTCCGGCTGCTGCCCCTGCCGGGCGGCACCGGGTTTGCCGCGCTGATGCCCGATACGGCATGGCGCATCCCCCCCTCGCCCGATCGTGCCGCGCTTGGCATGGTGCTGGAGCGGGCGCTGGCCGCGGGCGAGCCGTCGCGCAAGCTGATCCGGCTTGATCTCGACGCGTTCCGCAATGTGAACGACAGCCTCGGGCAGCGCATGGGCGACCGGGTTCTTGATCTGGTTGCCGTGCGGCTGGAGCAGGCGCTGACCCCGGCAGACACGCTGCTGCGGATGCCGAGCGACGAATTCGCCGTGCTGACCGCGCCGGACGGCGCCGGAGTCGCGGTGGAACAGTTGCTGGAGGCGGTCCGCGCGCCCTTCGACCTCGAGGGGCAGCGGCTTTATCTGACCGCCAGCGCAGGGGTCGCGCTTTGGCCGCAGGACGGGATGACGGCGGAAACCCTGCTGGCCTGCGCCGACATGGCGCTGAATCAGGCGAAGGCGCGGGGGCGCAACCGCTGGGTGGCGTTTTCGCCGGCGCTGCGGGCCAGCATCCTGCGGCTGATCGAGGTGACGCAGGCGTTGCGGCGGGGGCTGGCCGACCGCCATCTGCGGCTGGTGCTGCAGCCGCGGCTGGATCTGGCTCGCGGCCGGCTGTGCGGGGCCGAGGCGTTGTTGCGCTGGTCCGATCCGGTGCTGGGCGAGATCGGGCCGGAAGAGTTCATCCCCCTTGCCGAAACCGCCGGGCTCATCCGGGCGGTCGACACGCAGGTGGTGGAACTTCTGGGCGCGATGCTGGCCCGCTGGCGTCGGCACGGGGGCGGGCCGCCGGTGTCGTTCAACCTGTCTGCCCGCAGCCTTCAGGGCGAGCAGTTTGCCCGCATCCTGCTGGACCAGTTCGCCGCGGCGGGCATCCTGCCGGGCGAGGCGGTGATCGAACTGACGGAAACCGGGCTTGTGGATACGGTCGAACCGATCCGGCGCAACCTGGCGGCCCTGCGTGCGGCGGGCTTTGCCACCGCGATCGACGATTTCGGCACCGGCTATTCGTCGCTCAGCCATCTTCAGCATCTGCCGTTCAGCGAACTGAAGATCGACCGCAGCTTTACCGCCCGGCTGGGCCAGGGCGACCGCGCCGCCGACAGCATCGTGGGCGCGATCCTGGCCATGGCGGGCGCGTTGGGCATGCGGACGGTGGCCGAGGGGGTGGAAACCGCGGTTCAGCGCGACTGGCTGGCCGCGGCGGGCTGCGCCGAGGGGCAGGGCCTGTTCTTTGCGCCCCCGCTGGAGGTGGCCGCCTTCGAGGCGCGCTGGCTCTGATCAGCCGGGGGCGGTTTCGGGCCCGACCTCGGCGTCGTCGGCCAGTTCGCGGGCCAGGAACCGTTCGAAGGCGTCCAGGTTCACCGGCTCGAACTGGCCGAAGCCCTGCATCCAGACCGAGGCCGCGCGCAGCGCGTCGGGTTCCAGCTTGCACCACTTCACCCGGCCGCGCTTTTCCTGGCTGATCAGCCCCGCCTCGGCCAGGATGGCGAGGTGCTTCGAGATCGCGGCCAGCGACATCGCGAAGGGCTCGGCCACGTCTGTCACCGCCATGTCATCTTCCAGCAGCATGGCCAGGATGGCCCGGCGGGTCGGGTCGGCCAGCGCGGCAAAGACAAGGTCAAGCGGATCGGTCATGGCGCGATGTTCCGCCCTGCCTCGCGCGCCGTCAACCGCCTCCGCCGCGATGTTCAACCGGCTGGTTGAATGTGTCACAGGGGGCAGGAGCGGGCGCAAGGGGCAGGATCAGGCCTGCGACATTCCGGGCATCTGTCAGAAAAAGCATTCATTTTCAATGCAATGACAATTTTCCTCAACCCTTCGTGACTGCTTGACTCGGGCACGCCCCCTCCGTAGGTTCCGGCCGACCGTCCAACGGGGGGCTATGGCATGGCCGAGACGCCGGATGACGAGCCGCTGAAGCAGCTCGACGCGCGGATCGCCGAGGCGAAGAAAGCCATCGCGCCGAAGCCCCGCAAGGACGACCATTACAGCCAGGCGAGCATCGGCTGGCGGATGGTGACAGAGCTTGTGGCCGGCATCGGGATCGGCTTCGGCATCGGATACGGGCTGGATACGCTCTTCGGAACGCGTCCCCTGCTGATGGTGCTGTTCATATTGCTGGGCCTGGCGGCCGGGGTGAAGACGATGCTTCGCACCGCCGCCGAGCTGGAAAGATCGGCGGGAACCTCCGCCAGGGACGAAGGGGAATGACCGTGGCGACGGACCAGGCTGCAGAAGCGTCGAGCAAGCTGTCTTTGCACCCGATGGAGCAGTTCACCGTGCGTCCGCTGTTCGGCGGCACGGAGATCCACTGGTACACCATCACCAACGTGACACTCTGGATGGCGGTCGCGGTGGTGTGCACCTTCCTGCTTCTGGTCTACGCGACCCGCGCCCGCGCGCTGGTTCCGGGCCGGGGTCAGTCGATCGGCGAGGTGGTCTACGGCTTTGTGCGCAACATGGTGGTGGATGTCGCCGGTGAAGAGGCGCTGGCCTTCTTCCCCTACATCCTGACGCTCTTCATGTTCGTGGTCTTCGCGAATTCGCTCAGCCTGATCCCGATGAGCTTCGCCACCACCAGCCACTTCGCGGTCACCGGCGTTCTGGCCATCGCGGTCTTCCTGACGGTCACCATCGTCGGTTTCGTCAAGAACGGCACCAGCTTCCTCGGCCTCTTCTGGGTCACCTCGGCGCCGCTGCCGCTGCGGCCGGTGCTTGCGATCATCGAGCTGATTTCCTACTTCGTGCGCCCCGTCAGCCACTCTGTCCGTCTTGCGGGCAACATGATGGCGGGCCACGCGGTGATGGAAGTGTTCGCGGGCTTCGCGATCGTGCTCTGGATCTCTCCGCTGTCGATCGCGGCCATCACGGCGATGTACGGCCTCGAAATCATGGTGGCCGTGGTCCAGGCCTATGTGTTCACCATCCTGACCTGCGTCTACCTCAAGGATGCGCTGCATCCGCACCACTGACGCCGGCCATCCCACCAGACCCTTATTCACGCTCTCATCCACGAAGGAGACTACCATGGAACTCATCGCTGCTGCCGCGCTCGGCAAGTTCATCGGCGCCGGCCTCGGGGGCATCGGCTCGGGCATGGCCGCTATCGGCGTGGGCAATGTCGCCGGCAACTTCCTGGCGGGCGCCCTGCGCAACCCGTCGGCCGCCGCCGGTCAGACCGCGACGCTGTTCATCGGCATCGCCTTCGCTGAAGCGCTGGGGATCTTTTCGTTCCTCGTCGCGCTTCTGCTGATGTTCGCGGTCTGATCCAGCAGAACCGCTCCTGCGGCCGGGGGGGTCGATGACCCGTCCGGCCTGGTGTGAGGTTCCTGGAGGACAGAATGGCGACTGAAGCGATGCAGGCTGCTGGCGAGGCCCACAAGGCGGGGATGCCGCAGCTCGATTTCACCACCTATGCCAACCAGATCTTCTGGCTGGTGGTGGCTCTTGTGCTGATCTACCTGATCGTGTCGAAACTGGCTTTGCCGCGGATCGGCGGTGTGCTGGCCGAACGCAAGGGCACCATCGAACGCGACATCGCGGCGGCGGAAGAGCTCAAGCGCAAGGCGCAGGCGGCCGAGGCGGCCTACAACCAGGCGCTGGCGGATGCCCGCACCGAGGCGGCCAAGATCGTCGCGGCGGCCAAGGCCGAGATCCAGAAGGACCTCGACGCGGCAACCGCCAAGGCGGATGCCGAGATCATGGCCAAGGCGGCGGAGTCCGAAAAGCGCATCGCGGAGATCCGCGACAGTGCGCTGGCCAGCGTGACGGAAGTGGCGCGCGACACGGCGGCCGAACTGGTGACGGCCTTCGGCGGCGCTGCGGATGCGGGCGCGGTCGGTGATGCCGTGACTGCGCGGCTGAAGGGGTAAGGCGATGAAGAAACTGTCGATCCTTGCGATCCTTGCGGCGTCGCCTGCGATGGCTGCCGAAGAAGGCGGGCCGTTCTTCTCGCTGTCGAACCCGCCCTTCGTGGTGCTGATCGCCTTCGTCCTGTTCGTGGCGATCCTGGTCTACCTGAAGGTTCCGGGGATGATCGGCGGCATGCTGGACAAGCGTGCCGGAGAGATCCGCAAGGATCTGGAAGAGGCGCGTCTGCTGCGCGAGGAGGCCCAGATGATCCTGGCGTCCTACGAGCGCAAGCAGAAGGAAGTGCAGGCTCAGGCCGAACGCATCGTGCATTCGGCCAGGGACGAGGCGATGGCCGCCGCGGCTCAGGCCAAGGCCGATCTGGAACATTCCATCGCGCGCCGTCTGGCCGCGGCGGAAGAGCAGATCGCCTCGGCGGAATCGGCGGCGCTGCGCGACGTGCGCGACCGCGCGGTGAGCGTGGCGGTGGCGGCGGCGGGCGACGTGCTGGCCCGGCAGATGACCGCGGCCAAGGCGAATGCGCTGATCGAGGATTCGATCGGCCAGGTGGCGGCGCGGCTGAACTGAGCCGCCCGCGCATGCCAGACAACGGAAAGACCCGGCCCCGCGGCCGGGTCTTTTGCATTCGGGGGGGATGATGTCGGATTGGTTCACGGCGGCGCCGGTGGCACCCGGCATCCTGCGGCGGGAAGAGCCCGCGGTGCATGATTTCTTTCGCGCGAACCTCTACACCGTGGCCGGACAGGGGATCACGCTGCAGGTGGATTTCGGCGTGGGTGTCGCCCCCTTGCGCCCGGCACTGGGGCAGGCGGGGCCGGTGATCGCGGTGGCGACCCATGCCCATGTCGATCACATCGGCGGCTTTGCCGCCTTCGAGGACCGCGCGGGCCATGCCGCCGAGGCCGCGACCTTTGCCACGATGGACGAGGCGGGCACGCTGGCAAGCTGGTTCGGCGAAGAGAAGGCGGGCCCGTCGCTGGCCCGCCTGCCATCCCCAGGCTACCGGCTGGCGGACTGGCGGCTTGCCCCCGCGCCGCTGGCCCGGGTACTGGCCGAAGGCGACGTGATCGACCTTGGCTGCCGCCGGTTCCGCGTGTTGCACCTGCCGGGGCATTCGCCGGGCTCGATCGGGCTTCTGGACGAGGCGGCGGGCGTTCTTCTGGCAGGCGATGCGATCTACGAGGGCGGGCTGGTCGATGACATCCCCGGCGCCAGCATCCCCGATTACCTTGCCACGATGGACCGCCTGCGGCGGCTTGACCTGGCGCTGGTGCTGGGCGGGCATGGCGCGCCGCTGACCCGGGCAAGGATGGTCACGATCGCCGAGGATTACCTGCGCCGCCGCGGCTGATCAGCGGCCCTGTTCGTGTTCGAACCGCTGGCGGGCGATTTCCTCGTTCCGGTCGGCCTTCTGCTGGGCAAAGAGCGCGGCCTCGACGTAGTTCAGATGCGCCTCCACCGCAGCGCGGGCGGCCTGAGGATCGCGCGCCTGGATCGCGTCGTTGATGGCGCGGTGCTGGTCCAGCAGGGCGCTGCGGGTGGTGCGCTGCTTGAACATGACCTGGCGGTTGTAGAACACGCCTTCGCGCAGCAGCTCGAACATCGACCGCATCATGTGCAGCATGACGACGTTGTGGCTGGCCTCGATGATGGCCATGTGGAATTCGGCGTCCAGCCGCGCCTCGTCGGCCGGGTTCCTCTTCTGATGCGCGGCCTCCATCTTGGCAAAGACGCTGGCCACCACCTTCAGGTCGGTCTCGGTGCCATGCGTGGCGGCGCGTTCGGCCGTCAGCCCCTCCATGTCGCGGCGGAACGAGAGATAGTCGAACACCGCTTCGTCATGGGTGGCGAAAAGCTCGACCAGCGCGGGCGCGAAGGCCGAGCCCAGCACATCGGCCACGAAGATCCCCGCCCCCGCACGGGCCGACAGCAGACCGCGCTCCTGCAACTCGGCCACCGCGTCGCGCAGGCTGGGGCGCGACACGCCCAGCATCTCGGACAGGTCGCGTTCAGAGGGCAGACGCTCTCCGGGGCGCAGGATGCCGCGCAGGATCAACAGCTCGATCTGGCGGACAACCGCACTCGACAGCTTCTCGGGGGTCACCTTGTGGAACGGCATCGGGCACCTGTGAATTGGTCAGATCATATGACCGCATCTTGGCGCGTCAATGCCGGTCCGGGGGTTACAGCGCGTTCGGGCGAATGTGTATTTCCACGCGGCGGTTCTGGGCGCGCCCCTCGGGGGTCAGGTTGCTGGCCACCGGCTGGCTTTCGCCGCGGCCGTAGGCGATGATCCGGTTGCCCGCCACGCCATCCGCCATCAGGATCTGCGCCACCGCATCGGCGCGGCGCTGCGACAGGTCCTGGTTGTGGCTAGCGCTGCCGGTGTTGTCGGTGTGTCCGCTCACCTGGATCGTGCTGTCGGGGTATTGCCGCAGGTTCTGCGCCACGGCGGCCAGTTCGCGCTGGAGCGTTGCGTTCACCACGTCCGAATCGGTCGCGAACAGGATGTCATCGGGCATCGAGACGAGAAGCTCGTTGCCGGTGTTCACGACGCTGATGTTGTCATTGCCCAGACCCGAGCGCAGGTCGCGCGCCTGCCGGTCCAGCGTGCCACCCGCGATGGCGCCCACCGCAGCACCCGCCGCCGCGCCGACCACCGTCTTGCCCAGCGCCCCGCGCCCGCCCGACAGCGCGCCCGCCAGCCCGCCGACCACGGCACCGGCGATGGCGCCCGACCGGGCATTGGCGTTCGGATCGTTGGGGTTGCTGTAGCCATAGCCGTAGCCGTCGGTCGACGCGCAACCCGAAAGGGCAAGCGCGCCCGCCACGGCGAGAATCAGAGAGGTCTTCATGTGCATCTGGTCTGCCTCATTGCCCGTGGCCCCGGTCCGGGGGGCCTTGCCGCGCTTATACTCAAACCCGCGGGAGCGGACCAGATACCCAAGGCGGCAGGCAGGATTCCGCGCATCACAAGGCTGTCACGCCTCGGCGCGGGCGGCCTCCCAGGCCAGCATGGCGCGTTTCACCGGCAGACCCCAGTGATAGCCGCCCAGCGCCCCCGTGGTGCGCAGCGCCCGGTGGCAGGGGATCAGGAAGCTGATCGGGTTGCGCCCCACCGCGGTGCCCACCGCCCGCTGTGCGCCGGGGTGGCCCACGGCGCGCGCAAGGTCGCTGTAGGTGGTGACATGGCCGGACGGGATGGTCAGCAGCGCCTCCCAGACCTTGATCTGGAACGGCGCCCCGATCAGGTAAAGCGGCACGGGCGTGCCCGCATCGGCGCCGAAGGCCGCCAGCACCCAGGGCCGCAGCGCCATCGGGTCTTCGACAAAGTCGGCGCGGGGCCAGCGGTGGATCAGGTCGGCCATGGTGGCCTCGGCCCCGGCTTCGGCGGCAAAGCC
This sequence comes from Pseudomonadota bacterium, assembly GCA_021845805.1. Lineage (GTDB taxonomy): Bacteria > Pseudomonadota > Alphaproteobacteria > Rhodobacterales > Rhodobacteraceae > Solirhodobacter. The sequence continues at coordinate 30,154 of JAJZVD010000035.1, forward strand.
GATGCCGCAGATGCCGCGGTCGGTGCCCATCACCAGCGCGGGCCCGAAGGGCGTGTCGAACCAGCCCCACAGGATCGTCAGCCCCGCCCCCCCCCGCGCATAGTCGCCGGGGCTCATCGCCTCCCACCGCAGGAACAGGTCGTGCAGCCGCCCTGTGCCCGACAGCCCGGTTTCCAGCGCCGTTTCCAGCACCGTGTGCCGCTCGGCCAGCATCCGCCGCGCAAGGTCCAGCGTCAGATACTGCTGATACCGCTTGGGCGACACCCCGACCCAGGCGGAAAACGTGCGCTGGAAATGCGCCGGGCTCATCCCCATCCGGCGGGCCAGATCATCCAGCGACATCTGCGGGCCGCCCTCTTCGATCAGCGTCAGGGCGCGGCGGATGACCTTGTAGTGATAGGCGGGCGTGTCGTCTTGCATCGCGGTGTCTCCTTGCCGCCAACCTAGGGGCGGCCGGGGGGCGGCGCGACCCGAAAACTGCGCTTTGCCGCTGGGCGCGCGCTTGTCTGGCGGGCCGGGGCAGGGCATACCGCGCGCATGGCACGGCAACTCGACTATCTCACGATGAAGGAGATCTTCCGCCGGTTTCAGGCCCAGGAGCCGGAACCGAAGGGAGAGCTTGCGCATCTGAACGCCTATACGCTGCTGGTCGCGGTGGCGCTGTCGGCGCAGGCGACCGATGTCAGCGTCAACAAGGCCACGCGCGATCTGTTCCCGCTGGCCGACACGCCGCAAAAGATGCTCGCACTGGGCGAAGAGCGGCTGATCGAGCACATCAAGACCATCGGGCTTTACCGCAACAAGGCCCGCAACGTGATGCGGCTGAGCCAGATCCTGGTCGACCAGTATGACGGCGAGGTGCCCTCGTCGCGCGCGGCGCTGCAGGCGCTGCCGGGGGTGGGGCGCAAGACCGCGAACGTGGTGCTGAACATGTGGTGGCACCTGCCCGCGCAGGCGGTCGATACCCACATCTTCCGCGTCGGCAACCGCTGCGGCATCGCGCCCGGCCGGGACGTGGACGCGGTCGAACGCGCCATCGAGGACAACGTGCCGGCCGAGTATCAGGGCCACGCGCATCATTGGCTGATCCTGCACGGCCGCTACATCTGCACCGCCCGCAAGCCCCGCTGCGGCGAATGCCTGATCCGCGACCTCTGCGCCTACGAGGACAAGACAGAATGAAGACATTCCAGGTGGTCGGCATCGGCAACGCGATGGTCGACGTGATCTCTCATGCCTCGGAGGAGGCGCTGGCCCGACTGGGCGTGCAGAAGGGGATCATGCAACTGATCGACATGCCCCGCGCGGTGCAGCTTTACGGCAGCATCGGCCCGGCCGAGGAGGTGTCCGGCGGCTCGGCGGCGAACACCATCGCCGGAGTGGCCCGGCTTGGCGGGCGCACGGCCTATGTGGGCAAGGTCAAGGACGACCAGCTTGGCGCGATCTTCGCGCATGACCTGCGGGCGCAGGGGGCCGTCTATGAAACGCCGCTGGCGCCCCGCACGGCGGAACAGGAAACCGGCCGCTGCATCATTCTGGTGACGCCCGACGGCGAACGCTCGATGAACACCTATCTGGGCGTGACAGAGTTCCTGACGCCGGCGGACATCGACGACGCCCAGATCGCGCAGGCCGAATGGATCTATCTGGAAGGCTACCGCTTCGACGGGCCGGAAAGCCACGAGGCCTTCGCCAAGGCCATCGCCGCGGCCAAGGCCGCGGGGGGCCGCGTCTCGCTGACGCTGTCGGACCCGTTCTGCGTCGAACGCCACCGCGACGCCTTCCGCAAGATGATCCGCGAGGATGTGGATCTGCTGTTCGCCAACCGGGCCGAACTGATGAGCATGTATCAATGCGACTTCCCCGACGCGATGCGGGCGGCGGCGGCCGAAGTCTCGATCGTGGCGGCGACCGAAAGTGAAAAGGGCGCGCATGTGCTCTGGGATGGCCAGCACCGCCATGTGCCCGCGGTGCCCACCCGGATCGTGGACGCGACTGGCGCGGGCGATCTGTTCGCGGGCGCCTTCCTCTGGGGCATGGCCGAGGGCTACGGGCTGGAAACCTGTGGCCGCATGGGCTGCGTCGCGGCATCCGAGATCATCAGCCATATCGGCGCCCGCCCGCAGGATGACCTGCGGGCGCGGTTCCGGGCTCAGGGCCTGCTGTAGGGGTCGCGGGCGATGGCGGTCACCCTCACCTCGCTGTCCGATCTGGCGCGGATGGGGTTCGATACCATCATCGACGTGCGCTCGCCCTCGGAATGGGCCGAAGACCATGTGCCTGGCGCGATCAATCTGCCGGTGCTGGACGATGACGAGCGGGCGCGGGTGGGCACGATCTACAAGCAGGTCAGCCCCTTCAACGCCCGCAAGATCGGCGGGGCGCTGGTTGCAAGGAATGCCGCGCGCCACATCGAGGGGCCTCTGGCCGGGATGTCGGGGGGCTGGCGGCCGCTGGTCTACTGCTGGCGCGGCGGCCAGCGGTCGGGGTCCTTCGCGCTGATCCTGGGCCAGATCGGCTGGCGGGTGGAAACGCTGGCAGGCGGCTACAAGTCCTACCGCAGCCTTGTGGTGCAGGCGGTGCATGACCGCCCGGTGCCCGCCCGCGTCGTGCTGCTGGACGGCAACACCGGCAGCGCCAAGACCGAGCTGCTTGCGCTGCTGGCGGCCCGCGGCGTGCAGGTGATCGACCTCGAGGGGATGGCGAACCACCGCGGCTCGCTTTTCGGCCACCGCGCGGGCGGGCAGCCCAGCCAGAAGGCCTTCGAGGGACGGCTGGCCGCGGCCCTTGCCGCGCTCGACCCCGCGCGGCCGGTGGTGATCGAGGCGGAATCGAGCAAGGTCGGCAACCTCTCGCTGCCGCCGCCGCTGTGGAAGGCGATGCGTGCGGCCCCGCGGCTGCATGTGCTGGCCCCCCGCGCGGCGCGGGCCGCCTACCTGACGCGCGCCTATGCCGACCTGACGGCCGATCCGGCCGAACTGACGCGGGTGATCGACCTCTTGCGCCCGCTGCACGCGGCAGAGGTGATCCACCGCTGGCAGGGATTGGCGGCCGAAGGCGCGTTCGCGCCGCTGGCCGATGACCTGATGGCCCGCCACTACGATCCCCGCTACGACAAGCAGCGCGAGCGGACCGGCGGCGCGGGGGCCGAGGATTTCGCCATCGACGCCCTGACGCCAGAGGCGCTCGGCGCGCTGGCCGACCGGCTTGCCGCGCGGATCGCGGCGCTTTAGCTGCCGCTGACCGCGGTGATGCGGGGCGGCCCGTCGGTGACCCGGCCGATGATCGCCGCATCTTCGCCCAGTGCCCGCAGCGCGGCCAGCAGTTCGCCCGCCAGTTCCTCGGGCACGGCGGCCAGCAGCCCGCCGCCCGTCTGCGGGTCGACCAGCAGCGCTGCGCGCGGCGTATCGGGCAGCACCACCGCATCGCCTAGCGCGGCACGGTTCGCGGGCGCGATCGTGCTGGCATGGCCCGCGGCGGCCAGCGCCTCGGCCCCCGGCAGCAGCGGCACGGCGGCAAGATCCAGCGTCGCGGCGGTGCCTGCGGCCTGCATCATCTCCATCAGATGCCCGGCCAGGCCGAAGCCTGTGACATCGGTCATCGCATGCGCTGCGGGGGCCAGCACCGCCGCCGCCGG
>JAJZVD010000036.1 GCA_021845805.1 Pseudomonadota bacterium
GGCCCAGTTCGCGGCCGATCTCGTTGCGGGCCTTGCCCGCGATCGCCTCGAAAGTCTCGGGCTTGCCGCCCAGGAAGAAGGCCGCGTCGCCCGACTTCAGGCCAAGCTGCCGGCGGATCGCCTCGGTCCGCTCGGGGCCGATGTTCTTGGCGATGGGGCCTGCGCCTACGGTTTCGCCGCCTTCCTCGCGCCAGAAGATGTACCCCATACCCGGCAGGCCCTGCGCCTGGGCAAAGGCGTTCATGCGGTCGCAGAAGGCGCGGCTGCCGCCGGTCGGCGCCGGGATCGCGCGGATCTCGGTGCCCTCCTGCTCCAGCATCTTGGCGAAGATGCCGAAGCCCGAGCCCGCGAAATGCGCGCTGACGATCTGCATCTTGATTGGGTTGCGCAGGTCGGGCTTGTCCGACCCATACCACAGAAGCGAATCCCGGTAGGCGATGCGCGGCCAGTCGGGGTAGACCGTCTTGCCTTCGCCGAACTCCTCGAACAGGCCCTGGATCACCGGCTGCACGGCGGCGAACACGTCTTCCTGCTCGACGAAGCTCATTTCAACGTCAAGCTGGTAGAAGTCGGTCGGGCTGCGGTCGGCGCGGGGGTCTTCGTCCCGGAAGCAGGGGGCGATCTGGAAATAGCGATCGAAGCCCGCCACCATGATCAATTGTTTGAACTGCTGGGGCGCCTGCGGCAGCGCGTAGAACTTGCCCGGATGCAGCCGCGAGGGCACGAGGAAGTCGCGCGCGCCCTCGGGCGACGAGGCGGTGATGATCGGCGTCTGGAACTCGTTGAAGCCCTGCGCCCACATCCGGTTGCGGATCGACCGCACCACGTTCGAGCGCAGCATCATGTTGCGATGCAGCTTGTCGCGCCGCAGGTCCAGGAAGCGATAGGTCAGGCGGGTTTCCTCGGGGTATTCGGTCTCGCCGAAGACCGGCAGCGGCAGGTCGCCGTCGACCGGGCCCAGAACGGTCAGGCCGCGCACATAGACCTCGATCTCGCCCGTCGGGATCTTGGGGTTCACCAGTGCCGCGTCGCGCGCCTTCACCGTGCCTTCGATCCGCACCACCCATTCGGCGCGCACCTTCTCCACATCCTTGAAGGCCGGGCTGTCGGGATCGGCCAGCACCTGGGTGATGCCGTAATGGTCGCGCAGGTCGATGAACAGGATGCCGCCATGGTCGCGCACCCGGTGGACCCAGCCGGACAGGCGCACCGTCTGGCCGACATGGCTGGTGTTGAGGGCGGCGCAGGTGTGGCTGCGATAGGCGTGCATGGGCAATCCCCTTGAACGAGGCACGAAAGCTGATCGCGCCGATACACCCCGCCCCGGCGGCGAAGTCAAGCGCCGCCGGGGGCCACCGGATGGCACCGCAGAGCTGCGGCAAGGCCAGACTCGTCGGATTTCGTCCGTTTCCGCCCCGGACCCGGCAAGGTTTCGCTTTTCTTCACGATTTCATAAGCTAGTTTACGAACTTATTAAGGGGCTCCGCTCCGAGGGGCCCGTACCAATGTGTTACGGAGGCCCGATATGTGGATTGGCATTCTCGACAGGATGTTGGAACGGCTGCTGCGCAAGGGCGAGGTCAGGGTGACCTATCCCGACGGTACGACGCGGCGCTACGGCGATGGATCGGGGCACCGCGTGGCCCTGCGCCTGATCGACCCCGCCCTGCCGCGCAAGCTGGTGCTGCATCCCGACATGGCGCTGGGCGAAGGCTACATGGACGGCACGCTGACCATCGAGGATGACGATCTGGGCGGCCTTCTGGCGGTCGCGTTGCAGAACATGCAGGACCAGCCCGCCAACTGGCGCGACCGGCTGATGCAGCTGCGCAGCTGGTTCCGCCGGATCGAGCAGCACAACGTCATCGGCCGCGCGCAACGCAACGTGGCGCATCACTACGATCTGTCCGGCACGCTCTACGATCTGTTCCTGGATGAGGACCGGCAGTATTCCTGCGCCTATTTCCCCGAACCCGGCATGACTCTGGACGCGGCACAGCGGGCGAAGAAGGCGCATATCGCGGGCAAGCTGCTGATCGAGCCCGGCATGACCGTGCTTGACATCGGCTGCGGCTGGGGTGGGCTGGGGCTGACGCTGGCGCGCGATTACGGCGCGCGGGTGGTGGGCGTCACCCTCAGCGAGGAGCAGCACAAGGTCGCGGTGCGGCGCGCGGCAGAGGCGGGCCTGTCGGGGCAGGTCGATTTCCGGCTGATGGATTACCGGGCGGTCACCGAAACCTTCGACCGCGTGGTGTCGGTGGGCATGTTCGAACATGTGGGCGTGCCGCATTACCGGGAATACTTCCGCACCGTGAACGCACGACTGAAGCCCGATGGCGTGGCGCTGATCCACACCATCGGCCGCGTCACCCCGCCCGGCACGACAAGCCCGTGGATCCTGAAATACATCTTCCCCGGCGGCTATGTGCCCGCCCTGTCCGAGATGATGGCCGCGGTCGAGAAAGAGGGCTTCTGGTCGACCGATGTCGAGGTCTGGCGGCTGCATTACGCCGAGACGCTGCGCCACTGGCATGACCGGTTCATGGCCAACTGCGACACGGCGCGCGCGCTCTATGATGAGCGGTTCTGCCGGATGTGGCGGTACTACCTGCTCGCCTCGGAGATGAGCTTCCGCCATTACGGTCAGGTCGTCTTCCAGGTGCAACTGGCCAAGAAGGTCGATGCCGTGCCGCTGAGCCGGGGCTATCTTTACCCGCCCCAGATGCTGCACGCCGCCCGCGCGGCGGCAGAGTAAGGCGCGGCACGTTCCGTTAGCGCGAACAGGTCCAACGATTGTTTCCTGTGCAATCGCCCAGGTTGCAGCATGAAACGATCATTACAAAACTTGCCAGACTGAAAAATTCGTGCCCAAATCGGCACAGACGGGCCTGCGCCCCGGCGCGCCCGTCCAGAACAGGGAACGTGGACAGCAACGGTTGGGAGCCACCAAAGCCATGGACGACTACACCGATCACCACAGAAAGGAGGACATCAAGATCCTCCACGGCATGGGTTACGCCCAGGAACTTCAGCGAAGCATGAGCCGTTTCTCGAACTTCGCGATTTCATTTTCGATCATCTGCATTCTGTCTGGCGGCATCAACTCCTTCGCCCAGGCGACCGGCTCGATCGGCGGGGCCGGCGCGGGCATCGGCTGGATCGTGGGCTGCTTCGTGTCCGGCTTCTTCGCGCTGGCGATGGCCCAGATCGCCTCGGCCTTCCCCACCGCGGGCGGGCTTTACCACTGGGGTTCGATCCTCGGGAACCGGTTCTGGGGCTGGCTGACCGCCTGGCTGAACCTGCTGGGCCTTGTCACGGTGCTGGGCGCCATCAACATCGGCACCGCGCTGTTCTTCGCCGGAACCTTCGGCGGCGACTTCGGCTTTACCGGCACGCCGATGCAGGTGGTGGTCTTCGTCGCTGTCGTGACCGCGGTGCAGGCGATCATCAATCACACCGGCATCCGGGCCACCGCGATGATGACCGACCTGTCGGGCTACATCATCTTCGTCACCACCGCCGTTCTGGTGATCGCGCTTCTGGCGCTGGCGCCGCATATCGACCTGTCGCGGCTGTGGACCTTCACCAACTACTCGGGCATCCCCGATGGCGCGGCGGTCTTCCCGAAATCCGACAGCATGGGCTATCTGTTCCTGCTCTGCCTGCTGCTGCCGGTCTACACGATCACCGGCTATGACGCCTCGGCGCATACCTCGGAAGAGACGCTGAAGGCGGCCCATTCGGTGCCGCGCGGCATCATCTCGTCGGTGATCTGGGCCTCGCTGATCGGCTGGATCATGGTCTGCGCGATCACGCTGGCCATTCCGGACATGGCGCAGGGCGCCCAGCAGGGCTGGAACGTCTTCTTCTGGACGCTCGACGCACTCTTGCCGGTCTGGCTGAAGCTGGTGCTCTATGTCGCCATCTTCATCTCGCAGTTCCTCTGCGGGCTTGCCACCGTCACCTCGGCCAGCCGGATGCTGTTCGCCTTCTCGCGCGACGGGGGCATTCCGGTGGGCCACAAGGCGCTGGCCAAGGTCTCGCCCAAGTGGCGCACCCCGGTGACGGCGATCTGGACGGCGGCGATCCTGCAGGTGCTTTACGTCTATGCCGCGCAGACGGTGTCGATCGCGGGCAGCAGCCTTTACACCATCGTGGTGAACTCGACGCTGGTGTTCCTGTTCATGTCCTTCATCATTCCGATCGTGGCAGGCATGACGGCCTATGGCACCAGGAAATGGCCGACCCCCGGCCCGTGGAGCATGGGGGCGGGCGTCTTCAAGCTGGTCTGCCTGCTGGCGCTGGTGGGGATGGTCATCATCTTCTACATCGCGATCCAGCCGCCGAACGATTACGTGCTGCACATCACCGTGGGCTTCGTGATCCTGGCCCTGATCGTCTGGTTCGCCTTCGAGAACCGCCGCTTCGAGGGCCCGCCGATCGGCGATGAAGCGATTGCCAGGCGCAAGGCGGCCATCGCGGCGGCCGAACGCGCGGTGGGCGAGACGGGCTGACGCGCCCCGGACGCCCCGGCACAGACAGCGGCGGCCGGTTCACCCGGCCGCCGTTTTCGTCAGAACGGCCGGGTGACGTTGCCCAGGTAGAACCAGACCCCCAGCCCCATGCCGAACAGCACCCAGCCCGCCACGGAATGCAGCAGCACCGCCTGCCGGAAGCTGCCCTGCCGCTGGTAGACCCAGGCAAAGATGACCCCGCCCGCGAAGGTCATGGCCATCACCACCCCGTTCCAGAACATCAGATGCGCCAGCGCGAAGGCGGCACCATTCAGCACCAGCCCCGGCCAGCCCCCCGGCAGCATCGCGCCATAGCGGCGGAACCACAGCGCGCGGAACAGCACCTCTTGCGGGAAGGCCGACAGGATCGGGTAAAGCACCACGATCACCAGAAAGAACCCCGGCCGCGCCCGGATCAGCCCGAAGGCCGCCCCCGGCGCCCAAAGCGCCAGCGCCACGCTAGAGGCCGCCGCCACCAGCAGCGCGAAGGTCAGCGCCTGCCGCAGGTCCAGCGCGCCGCGCGTCAGGTCGCGCCAGTGGAAGCCCTCGGTCCGCTGCAAGAGCCAGAGCCCCACGCCGGTCATCGCCAGCAAGACCGGGAACAGCGCGCGCGGCGGCATGACCAGCGCCAGAAACACCGGCAGCACCCCGAAGAACAGCCCGAATTCGACCCTGCGCATCCCCTGCCCCGCCCCGCCCGCCGATGTCCCGCCCCCTTGGCATAGGGCGCGCGCCCGGGTTCGGCCAGCCCCGGCCCGAACAGGGCTTGCGCCGCGCCGGACGATGGCTATAACCCCGGCAATTTTGCGCAATGGGGGCCGGGACGATGCCGAAGAGAACCGACATCAAGTCGATCATGATTATCGGTGCCGGGCCCATCGTCATCGGGCAGGCCTGCGAGTTCGACTACTCTGGCGCCCAGGCCTGCAAGGCCCTGCGCGAGGAAGGCTACCGGGTCATCCTGGTGAACTCCAACCCCGCCACGATCATGACCGACCCGGGGCTGGCCGATGCCACCTACATCGAGCCGATCACCCCCGAGGTCGTGGCCCGCATCATCGAGAAGGAACGCCCCGACGCGCTCTTGCCCACCATGGGCGGGCAGACCGGGCTGAACACCAGCCTTGCGCTCGCCGACATGGGCGTGCTGGAAAAGTTCGGCGTCCAGTTGATCGGCGCCAACCGGCAGGCCATCGAGATGGCCGAGGACCGCAAGCTGTTCCGCGAGGCGATGGACCGGATCGGGCTGGAAAACCCCAAGGCCACGATCATCGCCGCGCCGAAGCTGGCGAACGGAAAATACGACATCAAGGCGGGCGTCGCAGAGGCGCTGGCGGCCATCGAATATGTGGGCCTGCCCGCCATCATCCGCCCCGCCTTCACGCTGGGCGGCACCGGGGGCGGCGTGGCCTACAACCGCGACGATTTCGAACGCATCGTGCGTTCGGGGCTTGATGCCTCGCCGGTGGCGCAGGTGCTGATCGACGAGTCCCTTCTGGGCTGGAAGGAATACGAGATGGAGGTGGTGCGCGACCGCGCCGACAACGCCATCATCGTCTGCTCGATCGAGAACGTGGACCCGATGGGGGTTCACACGGGCGATTCCGTCACCGTGGCCCCGGCCCTGACGCTGACCGACAAGGAATACCAGATCATGCGCAACGGCAGTATCGCCGTGCTGCGCGAGATCGGGGTGGAAACCGGCGGCTCGAACGTGCAATGGGCGATCAACCCCAAAGACGGCCGCATGGTCGTGATCGAGATGAACCCGCGGGTGTCGCGCTCTTCGGCGCTGGCGTCCAAGGCCACGGGCTTCCCCATCGCCAAGATCGCGGCGAAACTTGCGGTGGGCTACACGCTTGACGAACTGGACAACGACATCACCAAGGTGACGCCCGCCAGCTTCGAGCCGACGATCGACTATGTCGTGACCAAGATCCCGCGCTTCGCCTTCGAGAAGTTCCCCGGCTCGAAACCCGAATTGACCACGGCGATGAAATCGGTGGGCGAGGCGATGGCCATCGGCCGCACCATCCACGAGTCGCTGCAAAAGGCGCTGGCCTCGCTGGAAACCGGGCTGACCGGCTTTGACGAGATCGCGATCGAGGGCGCCACCGACCCGCAATCGGGCAAGGCCGCCATCGTCAAGGCGCTCTCGCCGCAGACGCCCGACCGGCTGCGGCTGATCGCGCAGGCCATGCGCCACGGCCTGGGCGATGACGAGATCAACGCCGTGACCGCCTTCGACCCCTGGTTCCTGGCCCGCATCCGCGAAATCGTGGCGGCCGAGGAGGAGGTGCGCAGGAACGGCCTGCCGGTCACCGAAGAGGGCCTGCGCAAGCTCAAGATGATGGGCTTTACCGACGCGCGGCTGGCCAAGCTGACGGGACGCGACGAGGGCCAGGTTCGCCGCGCGCGCACCCGGCTGGGCGTCACCGCCGTCTTCAAGCGCATCGACACCTGCGGGGCCGAATTCGAGGCCCAGACCCCCTACATGTATTCCACTTACGAAAGCCCCGCGATGGGCGACGTGGAATGCGAGGCCCGCCCCTCGGACCGCAAGAAGGTGGTGATCCTGGGCGGCGGCCCGAACCGGATCGGCCAGGGGATCGAGTTCGACTACTGCTGCTGCCACGCCTGCTTCGCACTGACCGAGGCGGGCTACGAGACCATCATGGTCAACTGCAACCCGGAAACCGTGTCGACCGATTACGACACCTCGGATCGGCTGTATTTCGAGCCGCTGACGCTGGAACATGTGCTGGAAATCCTGCGGGTCGAGCGCGAGAACGGCACGCTGCATGGCGTGATCGTGCAGTTCGGCGGCCAGACGCCGCTGAAGCTTGCCAACGCGCTGCATGACGAGGGGATCCCGATCCTCGGCACCACGCCCGACGCCATCGACCTGGCCGAGGACCGCGAGCGGTTCCAGAAGCTGCTGCACACGCTCGGCCTGAACCAGCCCCGGAACGGCCTCGCCTCCAGCCGCGACGAGGCCTTCGCGGTGGCGGCCGATGTGGGCTATCCGCTGGTCATCCGCCCCTCCTACGTCCTGGGCGGCCGCGCGATGGAGATCATCCGCGAGGATGCCCAACTGGAACGCTACATCCGCGAGGCGGTGCAGGTCTCGGGGCGCAACCCGGTCCTGCTCGACAGCTACCTGACCAACGCGATCGAGGTCGATGTGGATGCGCTCTGCGACGGCACCGACGTGCATGTCGCGGGCATCATGGAACATATCGAAGAGGCGGGCGTGCATTCCGGCGACAGCGCCTGCTGCCTGCCGCCCCACTCGCTCTCGGACGAGATCGTGGCCGAACTCAAGCGCCAGACCGTGCTGATGGCCAAGGGGCTGAACGTCGTCGGGCTGATGAACGTGCAGTTCGCGGTCAAGGACGGCACCGTCTATGTGCTCGAGGTGAACCCGCGCGCCAGCCGCACGGTGCCCTTCGTCGCCAAGGCCACCGACAGCGCCATCGCCTCGATCGCCGCGCGCGTGATGGCGGGCGAGCCGCTCTCGACCTTCCCGATGCGCGCGCCCTATCCGCAGGGCGTGGGCCCCGACACGCCGCTGCCGCTGGCCGATCCGCTGACGCTGGCCGACCCCAAGACGCCGTGGTTCTCGGTGAAGGAGGCGGTAATGCCCTTCGCCCGCTTCCCCGGCGTCGACACGCTGCTTGGCCCCGAGATGCGCTCCACCGGCGAGGTGATGGGCTGGGACCGGTCCTTCCCGCTCGCCTTCCTCAAGGCCGAGATGGGCGCGGGCACCCACCTGCCCGACGCGGGCCGCGTCTTCGTCTCGATCCAGGACAGCGACAAGACCGAGCCGATGGCCGCCGCCTGCCGCGCGCTGCGCGATCTGGGCTTCGAGATCGTGGCCACCCGCGGCACCGCGGGGTTCCTTTCGGCGGCGGGCGTCGCCTGCGATCTGGTCAACAAGGTCTACGAGGGCAACTCGGGCGGCCGACCGAACATCGTCGACCGGCTGAAGGATGGCGACATCGCGCTGGTCTTCAACACGACCGAAGGCGCGCAGTCGATCTCGGACAGCCGCGAGATCCGCGCCGTGGCGCTCTATGACAAGATCCCCTACTTCACCACCGCCGCGGGCGCCATCGCCTCGGTCGCGGCGATCCGCGCGCGGCGCGAGGGCGAGATCGGGGTCAGGACGCTGCAGGGCTGACGGGCGCCGCAGCCCCTCCATTTTCTGTCCGCAAATATCCTCGGGGGGTGTGGGGGGCAGACAGCCCCCCACCGTCCCCACCCGTCAGAACCGCCGCCCGACATGCGACATCCCCGCCCGGAAGGGCGGGGATGCGCGCGTCGCGTCAGACGGGATCAGACGCCCCAGATCTTCGCATAGGCCTCGCGGTAGCCGTTGCCCGGGTCGAAGATGTTCTTTTCGCCGCCGTCAAAGGCCACGTTTTCCTTCGTCACCACATGCAGCGGCGAGACATAGCCCGACCAGGGCTTCCCCTGCACCGCGCGGTTCAGCTCGTCCACCAGTTGCCAGCCCTGCAGGTTCAGCGGTTCGGCCACCGTCACCGACTGGTACTGCCCGGCCCGGATCCGCTGATAGGCGCTTTCCGAACCGTCGCCCGCGGCGACGGCCTTCGGCGCGCCGTCGCCCGGCACGCCCGCCGCGGCCAGCGCGGGGCCCATGAAGTCGAAGTAGATGTCGTTGATGGCCAGGCTGTGGGTCCACTTCGCGCCATACTTCTGCAAGAGCGCCGTGGTCAGCGTGGGCATCCGGTTCGAGGTGTCGGCGATCGGCGTGTCGACATATTCCAGCACGGTGCCGCCCAGCGCCTCGATCTCCTTCTTCATCCGGTCGGCCTTGGCGATGGCGATCGCATAGGTCGAGTCGGTGAAGATCACGACGCCCGGCTTGCCCTTGGCATCGACATAGGCCCAGTCCGCCGCCACCTGCGACACCAGCATCGGGTCGGTCGAGACATTGGCAAAGACGCCAGCATCCGCGTCCGGCCCGATCTTGGGCGAGGCGTGCCAACTGACCATCGGGATCTTGGCGTCATGCGCCTGCGCCATCGCGGCCTTCTGTTCCACCGCGTCGAAGCCGTTGATGATGATCCCGTCGGGCTTGAGCGCCAGCGCCTGCCCGAAGGCCGCGGCGCGGCCGCTGACCGAACCCGCGCCATCGAGCACGCGCACCGTCCAGCCGATCTTCTTGGCGGCTTCCTGCACCCCGTTGGTGACGCCCAGGATGCCGCCGTTCTTCATGTCGGCGGCCAGCACCACGATGGTCTTGCCCTTGGCGGCGGCGGGGCCGGTGGTGGGGCCATCCCAGGTCTCCACCTTGCCGGCATATTTCTTCACCATCGCCATGGCATCGGCCATGGCATCGGCGAAGGCGGGGAAGGCTGCGGCCGAAGCCATCAGCGCGCCCAGGAACGTGCGTCTTTTCATGTTACTCCTCCCAGAGTTGGCCGTGATGTCGTTATCGTTTCGCCGCGCCCTTGCGGCGCTGCGCATAGCCTGCGATGCCGATCGCGATCAGCAGCGTGCAGCCGTTGAACAGGGGCTCGACCCAGAACGAGCCGCCGAATTGCTGGATGCCCGAGATGCCCACCGCCAGGATCGCCACCCCCACGATGGTCCCCCAGACGTTGACCCGCCCCGGCTTGATGGTGGTCGAGCCCAGGAAGGCCCCCACCAGCGCGGGCAGCAGGTATTCCAGCCCCACGCTCGCCTGACCGATGCGCAGCTTCGAGGCCAGGATCACCCCGGTGATCGCGGTCAGGAGCCCCGAGCAGACGAAGGCGCCGACCACGAACTTGCGGGTGGGAATGCCGTTCAGTTCCGCCGCGCGCTGGTTGGCGCCGATGGCGTAAAGGTAGCGGCCCACGGGCGTGTATTCCAGAACCACCCACATCAGCAGCGACAGCGCCAGCACATAGAAGCCGGTGATGGGCAGCCCGAAGATGAAGGTGCCGTTGATCGCATAGAACCCGTTCGGCAGCATCCCCACCACCTGCCGCCCGCCGGTGTGCCAGAGCGCCACCGAATACATCACCGTCCCGGTGCCGAGCGTCGCGATGAAGCTGTCGATCTTGGCCACCTCGACCAGCAGGCCGTTCAGGAAGCCCACCGCCGCGCCCAGCACGATGACGATCAGCACGGCCAGCGGCCAGGGAACGCCGAACATCGTCTGGAGCGAGATCGCAAGGATGTGCCAGATGACGATGCCATAGCCCACCGTCAGGTCGATCCGCCCCGCGACCATCGGGATCATCGCCGCCAGCGACAGCATGGCGATGATCGACTTGTCCGACAGGATCGCCCGCAGGTTCAGAAGCGTCGGGAAGGTCTCGGGCAGCAGGATCGAGAACAGCACGATCAGCACCGCCATCAGGATCACCAGCCCGTAGACCGGCGCCAGCCGGATCAGGCGGGCGGACGCGGACAGACCCTTCATCTCGTCCTTGGTGGGTTCCAGCGCGTTCGATTCAAGCGAGGGCATGGGTGCGTCCTTCTGCGGCTTCGCCTGCCGAGGCGGCCTGGATGAGGGATTCCGTGGACAACTCCACCCCGGTCAGTTCCGCCACAACCTGCCCGCGGCTGAACACCAGCGCGCGGTGGCAGATGTTGGCGACCTCTTCGAAGTCGGTGGAGACGACAAGCACCCCCATGCCAGAGGCCAGCGCCTCGAACAGAAGGTGGTAGATTTCCGCCTTGGCGCCGACATCGACGCCCGCGGTCGGGTCTTCGGCGATCAGCAGGCGGCGGCGGGTTTCCACCCAGCGGCCCACGATCACCTTCTGCTGGTTGCCGCCCGACAGCGCCTCGATCGGCAGGGTCGGGTCGTTCGGCGACAGGCCCACGGTGCGGCCGATGGCGCGCGCCTGCGCTTCCTCGCGCCGGGGGCCCAGGAAGGACAGCAGCCGCCGCCCGGTCGCCGCCGGGTTCACGAAGGCATTCTCGCGGATCGAAAGGCCGGTGGCACAGGATTCCGTCACCCGGTCGCGCGCCACCAGCCCAACGCCCGCCGCCATCGCCGCCTGGGGCGAGGTAAGCTCGGGCGTGGCGCCGTCAATCGTGATGCGCCCGCTGTGCGGCACCACGCCGAACAGGCTGCGGCCAACGTCCTCGTGCCCGGCGCCGCGCAGGCCGACAAGGCCCACCAGTTCGCCGCGCTGGATGGTGAAATCGACCGGCCCCACCTGTGTGGTGACCAGCCCCTGCACCCGCAGGATCTCGGGGCCCTCCTGCACCGCGGGGCGCAGGATCTCGCGCGCCTTGCGGCCCACGATCAGGCTGACAAGTTCTTCCGGCGTGGTGTGCTGCACGTCGCGCATCCCCACCATCTGCCCGTCGCGCAGGACCGCCACGCGGTCGGCGATGCGGAAGATCTCGTCCAGCCGGTGGCTGACGTAGATCATCCCCACGCCCTTTTCCTTCAGCGGACGCAGCGCCGCGAACAGCCGTTCCACCTCGTCGGCGGGCAGACTGGCGGTGGGCTCGTCCAGCACCAGGAAATCGCAGTCTGCCGCCAGCGCGCGCGCGATGGCCACCAGCGATTTCTCGGTCCGCGTCAGCGAGGACACCCGCGCCGTGGACGGCACATCCGCCGCCACCCGCGACAGCGCCGCCTCGGCCAGCGCCTCGGTCGCGGCCCAGTCGATCCGGCCGCCCTTCTTCGGATAGCCCAGCGCCAGCGCGATGTTCTCGGCCACGGTCATCCATTCGATCAGACCAAGGTCCTGGTGGATGAAGGCCACCGCCTGCCCGCCGACCCGGCCCGCGACATGGGCATAGGGCACCCCGTCGATGGAGACGCCGCCGCTGTCGGGGCGGAACAGGCCGCCCAGCACCTTGATGAGGGTCGACTTGCCCGCCCCGTTTTCACCCAGAAGCGCGACGATCTCGCCCCGCCCGACCTTCAGCGACACGCCCCGCAGGGCCATGGTGCCGCCGAAGCTCTTGACGACGGAGTCGAAGAAAAGGCCCTGACCGGCCTGTGACATCGCGTTCCTCCTCCCCAGCCCGGCGCTTTGCTTTGCCGCAAGTTTACCGGTAACGTAGCCAAAGTGCGGCAGACCCGCTCATGTGTCAAGAATGAAGTTAACGATAACATACGCAGCGCCAGACCGACCGAAAACCGCCCATGACACGGAAACCAAAGGCAAATCTGGAAGACATCGCGCGCGAGACGGGGGTATCGAAGATGACCGTCAGCCGCGTCTTGCGCGGCGGCTCGGGCTTTTCCGACGACACGCGCACCCGCGTGCTGCAGGTGGCAGAGCGGCTGGGCTACATCCCGAATCGCCTGGCCGCCGCCTTCGGGGCCGACCAGGCCTCGACGCTGGTGGGCATCTGCGTGCCGCGGCTGACCTCGGGGCTTTTCGCCCATGTGCTTGACGGGGTGGACCGGGCGCTGACCCGGCTGGGCTATCAGGTGATGATCGGCTGCAACAACCATTCGGCCGAGGACGAGGAGGCCTGGCTGCGCCAGCTCATCTCGTGGCGGCCCGCCGGGGTGATCCTGTCGGGGCGGCACCACAGCCCCGGCACGGTGGACCTGCTGCGCAACGCCGGCATGCCGGTGGTGGAGATATGGGAGCTGACGACGACCCCGATCGACATGGCCGTCGGTTTCTCGCATTTCGACTGCGGGGCCGAGATGGGGCAGTTCCTGATCCGCCGCGGCCGCCGCCGGATCGGCGTGGTGGGCGCCATGGCGGGGCAGGACGAGATGGGCCGCGCCCGCCGCGACGGGGTCGAACGCGCGCTGGCGCAGGCCGGGCACCCGGTGGCGGCGGCAGAGCTGCTGCTGGACACGCCGGGGTTCTACGCGGGCTACTACGGGCTTGAAACGCTGCTGAGCCGCGCGCCGGGGCTCGACGCGGTCTATTTCCACAATGACGAAATGGCGATCGGCGGGCTGGCCTATGCGCAGGCACGCGGGCTTCGGGTGCCCGAGGATCTGGCCATCGCGGGCTGGGGCGGGATGGAGGCGGCCTCGGTCCTGCCGCTCAGGCTGACGACCACGGTGGTGCCCACGACCGCCATCGGCAAGCTGGCCGCCGAAGGGCTGGTGGCCCGCCTGCGCGGCGAGCCGGTGCAGGATGTGGTGGCGGTGCCGACCCGGCTGGTGCCGGGCCAGACCGTCTAGGTCGCCACCCTAGGCGTGGCTGCCCCAGGGGCCGTGATGGCTGTCGGCGCCATCCAGCCGGTCGAAACCGTGGGCGCCGAAGAAGTCGCGCTGGCCCTGGATCATGTTGGCGGTGCCCCGCGCGGTGCGCATCATGTCGAAATAGGCCAGCCCCGCCGACAGCGCGGGCGTGGCCAATCCGTTCAGCGCCGCCGCCGCCACCACCTGCCGCAGGGCGCCGTGGGTGGCCTTCAGCTTGTCGGCAAAGGCGGGGGCCAGCATCAGGTTGCGGCCGGGGCTGTCGGTCAGCGCGGTGGCCATGTCGTTCAGCATGGCAGACCGGATGATGCAGCCCTCGCGCCAGACGCGGGCGATGTCCGGCAGCGGCAACGGCCAGCCAAAGGCACCGGCCGCGGCCCCGATCATCGCGAAGCCCTGCGCGTAGCACAGGATCTTGCCCGCGATCAGCGCCTGTTCCAGCACCTCGACGCCAAGCGCCGCACCTGCCACCGGCGCGGCCCCGAACAGCGCCTGCCCGGCGCGCCGTTCGTCCAGCCGGGCCGAGACGTTGCGCGCGGCCACCGCGGCCTCGATCACCGTGATCGGCGCGGCCAGGTGCTGCGCCTCGATCGCGGTCCAGCGCCCGGTACCCTTCTGGCCCGCCTTGTCCAGGATCATGTCGATGATCGGCCCGCCGCCGATCGGATCGCGCGCCGCCGTCACCGCGGCCGAAATCTCGATCAGGTAGCTTTGCAAGGCGCCCGTGTTCCAGCGCTCGAACACTGCGGAAATCGCCGCGGCGTCCATCCCCAGCCCGTCGCGCATCACGCCGTAGACTTCGGCGATCATCTGCATGTCGGCATATTCGATGCCGTTGTGCACCGCCTTCACGAAATGCCCGGCCCCGCCCGGCCCCATCCAGGTCGCGCAGGGCGTGCCCTCGTGCTTGGCCGAGATCGCCTCGAGGATATGTGCCACACGGTCCCAGTCGGCGCGCTCGCCGCCGCCCATGATCGAGGGGCCGTGCCGCGCCCCCTCCTCGCCGCCCGAGACGCCGATGCCCAGGAACCGCGGGCCGCCCTTGGCGGCCTCGGCCGCGCGGCGGTCGGTGTCGTGGAAATTGGCGTTGCCCGCGTCGATGATCATGTCGCCCGGCGCCAGCAGCGGGGTCAGCCGGGCGATTTCCTCATCCACCACGGGGCCTGCGGGCACCATCAGGATGATCGCGCGCGGCGGCCGGATGGCAGCCACCAGCGCCTCCAGCGTTTCGGTCGGCGTGATCCGCGGGGCCTGATCGCCCGCCCCGGCATGGAAGGCGCGGGTGGTCGCCGTGGTGCGGTTCCAGACCGCGATGGGAAACCCCTTTTCGGCGATGTTGAGCGCGAGCATCGCGCCCATGGTTCCAAGGCCGATCAGGCCGATCTCTGCCTGGCTCATGGCTGTTGCACCCCTTTGCGGTTGAGAATGACCGAATAGACGCTGGTGGTCGCGGTGATGAACAACTGATGCTTGGCACGTCCGCCAAAGCAGATGTTCGACACCACCTCCGGCACCTTGATCCTGCCCATTAGATGCCCGTCGGGGGCGATGCAATGCACCCCGTCCCCGGCAGAGGACCAGAGGTTGCCATCGCTGTCCACCCGGATCCCGTCTGCGCAGCCGGGCACGATCTTGTGAAACACCCCGCCCCCGGTCAGCCGCCCGTCCGGCCCCACGTCAAAGGCGCGGATGTGCTGGGGGTCGGCGGACTGCATCCGCCCGGTGTCGGCGACATAAAGCCTGCGCTCGTCGGGGCTGAAGGCCAGCCCGTTGGGGCAGGCGAAATCGGTCAGCACCGCCGCGATCTGCCCCGAAGGGTCCACCCGGTAGACGTTGCAGGGCAGCTCCTGTTCGGCCTTGAAGCCTTCGTAATCGGTCATGATCCCGTAATGCGGGTCGCTGAACCAGATCGCGCCATCCGTGGTCACCACCACGTCATTGGGCGAATTCAGCCGCTTGCCCTGATAGCTGTCGGCAATCACGGTGATCGTGCCGTCGTGTTCGGTGCGGGTCACCCGGCGGGTGCCGTGCTCGCAGGACACCAGCCGCCCCTGCCGGTCACGGGTATGGCCGTTGGCATAGTTCGATGGCGCGCGGAAGGTGCTGACCCCCACCCCCGGCAGCCAGCGCAGGATGCGGTTGTTCGGGATGTCGGAAAACAGCAGGCAGCCCGCGTCACCGAACCACACCGGCCCTTCCACCCAGTCGAAGCCGGTCGCGATCTGCTTGACCGGGGCATTGCCGATCACATACGCCCCGAAGGCGGGGTCCACGACCTCGAAGAATGACATGCGCAGCACTCCCTTCCCTGTTGCGGTGCAAATTGTTAACGATAACGCAATCCGGCGTCAAACCGCCGTCAGAGGACCACGCCATGCCCGCCATCACAACCCCGGCCACCACCCCCGCCCTTTCCCTGACCGACGAGGCGATCCTTGCCATGCTTGCCGCCGCCCAGGCACAGGCGGCCGCGATGGGCCAGCCGCAATGTATCGTGATCGTCGATGCCTCGGCGGTGGAACTGGGCAGCCTGCGGATGCGCGGGGCGCGGGTGCTGTCCTTGCGCTCGGCCCGGGCCAAGGCCTGCACCGCCGCCTCGACCGGCCAGCGGTCGGGCGCGGTGCCCGAGGCGGTGCGCGAGACGATGGCGCTGGCCACCGGCGGCGGGATCACCGGCCTGCCCGGCGGCCTGCCGATCCGGTTCGGCGGCCAGCTTGTGGGCGGCATCGGCGTTGGCTCTGGCAGCGGCGCGCAGGACGAAGAGGTCGCGCGCGCCGCGCTGGCCGCCGTGGGGGCCGATCCGGTCAACTGAAGGCGATCTGCACCTTCATCGCGCGGCTGCGGTCGCCGGCGGTGCGGAAGGCGGTCTCGGCCTCGGCCAGCGGCAGGGTCTGGGTGATCAGCGGCGCCACGTCGATCAGCCCGGCCCGCATCAGCGCGATGGCCATGCCGAATTCCTCGTGGAAGCGGAAGCTGCCGCGCAGTTCCAGTTCTTTCGAGGTGATGGCCATCATCGGCAGGGTCATGTCGCCGCCCAGGCCCAGTTGCAGGATCACGCCACGCGGGCGCATGGCGGCGATCCCCGCCGCCAGCGCCGGCGCCGCGCCCGAGCATTCGTAGAGCACGTCGAAATGCCCCTTGTCGGCGGCATAGGGCGCCAGCGCATCCGGCGTCTCGGCCATGTTCAGCACACGGTCGGCGCCGACCGCCGTCGCCATGCCCAGCGTGAAGGCCGACAGGTCGGTTGCCACGATTTCCGCCGCCCCCGCCCGCCGCGCGGCCAGAATGGCAAGGCAGCCGATCGGGCCGCAGCCGGTCACCAGCACCCGCTTGCCCAGCATCATCCCCGCCCGGCGCGTGGCATGCAGCGTCACCGCCAGCGGCTCGGCCATGGCGGCGGCGCCAGGGCTCAGCCCTTCGGCATCCACGCATTGCCCGGCGTCGGCCACAAGCACTTCGCGGAAGGCGCCCTGGATATGCGGGAAGGGCATCGCCGAGCCGTAGAAGCGCATGTTCAGGCACTGGTTCGGCAAGCCTTCCAGACAGTAGCGGCAGGCCCCGCAGGGGCGCGAGGGCGACACCGCCACCAGTTGGCCGGGGCGAAAGCCGCTCACGCCCTCGCCCAGCGCCTCGACCCGGGCCGAGACCTCGTGGCCAAGGATCATCGGCTCTTTCAGCCGCACCGCGCCGAAGCCGCCGTGGTTGTAGTAGTGCAGGTCCGACCCGCAGACACCGCCGGTCGCCAGCCGCAACCGCATCTGGCCGGGGCCGGGGGTTTCCTCGGGCCGGTCCTCGACACGCAGGTCGCGGGCGGCATGGATCACGATCGCCTTCATCACAGCACCGGGGTCGGCAGGGGACGGCCCGCGAAATGCGCCGTCAGGTTGTCGCGCATCAACTGGCCCATGGCCTTGCGCGTCTCCACCGTGCCAGAGGCATGGTGCGGTTGCAGCATCACGTTCGGCAGCGCCAGGAAGCGCGGGTTCAGCGCAGGCTCGCCCTCGAACACGTCCAGCGCGGCGGAACCCAGCCGCCCGGTTTCCAGCGCATCGAGAAGCGCGGCCTCGTCGATGTTCGAGGCGCGCGAGATGTTGATCAGCATCCCCTCGGGGCCCAGCGCCTCGATCACCTGTCGGCCCACGATGTGCCGGGTGGCGGCCGAGGCAGCCAGGGTGACGAAGTAGAAATCCGCCCAGTCCGCCAACGCCACGGGGTCGGCGATGAACTGCCAGCCGGTCGCGTAATCCTTCGGCCCGGTGTCGCTGTAGGCGATCTCCATCTCGAAGCCCGCCAGCCGCCGCGCCACCTCGTAGCCGATCCGGCCAAGGCCCAGCACTGCCGCGCGCCGCCCCCAGACCCGCCGTTTCAGCGGGTACAGCCCCTTGGCCGCCCAGTCGCCGCTGCGCACCCAGGCCTCGGCGCCGATCATGCCGCGCGATTGCGCCAGCATCATCGCCACGCCCAGATCGGCCACGTCCTTGGTCAGCACGTCGGGCGTGTTGGTCACCCGGATGCCGCGCGCCCGGCAGGCCTCAAGGTTCACCGCGTCGAAGCCCACGCCATAGACGCTGATGACCTCGAGCTTCGGGCAGGCGGCGATGACCTCGGCGCTGGCGCCAAGCTCGCCCCGCGTCGCGATCCCGCGCACCCGCGGGCCGACCTCGGCCAGAAAGGCCCCCTTGTCGGCGGCGGTGAAATAGCGATGCATCACGAAGGCCGCATCCAGCGGCTCTTGGTCCCAGTCGGGGTAAGGCCCCATCTGCAGGATTTCGGGTCTGGTCATGTCGGCTCCGCTGCGTTTCGCGCTTGACAGGAATTGTTATCGTTAACATAAGCGAGCAGGGATCGGTTTGTCGAGAGCCGATTTGCTCGCCAAGGAGGACAAGGATGCCGCAATCGCTGTTTGACCTGACCGGGCGGCGCGCGCTGGTCACGGGTTCGTCACAGGGCATCGGCCTGGCGCTGGCCCGCGGGCTTGCCGCCGCCGGGGCCGAGGTGGTGCTGAACGGGCGCGATGCGGCCAAGCTGGCCGCCGCAGCCGCCTCGCTGGGGGCCCGGACGCTCGCCTTCGACGTGACCGACCACGCCGCCGCCCGTGCCGCGGTGGACGCCTTCGAAGCCGATGTGGGCCCGATCGACATCCTGGTGAACAACGCGGGCATGCAGTTCCGCACCCCGCTGGAGGATTTCCCCGCCGACGCGTTCGAGCGGCTCTTGCGCACCAACGTCTCCAGCGTGTTCAACGTGGGCCAGGCCTGTGCGCGGCACATGATCGGGCGCGGGCGCGGCCATATCATCAACATCGCCAGCGTGCAGACGGCGCTGGCGCGGCCCGGCATCGCCCCCTACACCGCGACCAAGGGCGCGGTGGGCAACCTGACCAAGGGCATGGCCACCGACTGGGCGAAATACGGGCTGAACTGCAACGCCATCGCGCCGGGCTATTTCGACACGCCCCTGAATGCCGCGCTGGTGGCCGACCCGGCCTTTTCCGCCTGGCTGGAAAAGCGCACCCCCGCCGGGCGCTGGGGCAAGGTGGAAGAACTGGTGGGCGCCTGCGTGTTCCTGGCCTCGGATGCGGCAAGCTTCGTCAACGGCCACGTCCTTTATGTGGACGGCGGCATCACGGCGTCGCTGTGATGCTGCGGGTGGTTCTGATGGGGGTGTCGGGCTGCGGCAAATCCTCGGTGGGGGCGGCGCTGTCGGCGCGGCTTTCGGTGCCTTATGTCGATGGCGACGACCTGCATCCGGCGGAAAACGTGGCCAAGATGGCGCGGGGCGAGCCGCTGACCGATGCCGACCGCTGGCCCTGGCTGGACCGGGTGGCGGGCGTGCTGGCGGACCGGGCGCCAGTGATCGTGGGCTGTTCCGCCCTGAAACGCGGCTACCGCGACCGCATCCGCGCGGGGGCGGGCGGGCCGGTGCGTTTCGTGCATCTGGCGGGCAGCCGCGACCTGATCGCGGGGCGCATGGCACAGCGGACGGGGCATTACATGCCGCTGTCGCTGCTCGACAGCCAGTTCGCCGCGCTGGAGCCGCCGGGCGCGGATGAAGCCGCGGTGACGGTCGACATCGCGGCCCCCCTGCCCGCGCTGGTCAGCGCCATCGCCGCGGGCCTTGCGGAGGACGCCCGATGACCGCCCCGGTCGCCCTGATCGGGGCGGGCGCCATGGGTGGCGCCATCGGCGCCCGGCTCTGCCGCATGGGCACGCCCCTGACCGTCTTCGACCTCGATCCCGCCAAGGTCGCCGCGCTCACCGCGCTTGGCGCCCGTGCCGCCGCCAGCGCCGCCGCCGCGGCCGAGGGCGCGCGCGCCGTCATCCTCAGCCTGAACGCCCCCCGCATCGTGCGCGCCGCGGTCTTCGGCCCCGGCGGCGTGGCCGCGGGTGCGGCGCCCGGCACCCTGGTCATCGACATGTCCTCGATCGACCCCGAGGCCACCCGCGCCCTGGCCGCCGAGGCCGCGGCGCGCGGTCTGGCCTGGGTGGACAGCCCGCTGTCGGGCGGCATCCCCAAGGCCGAACTGGGTGAGCTGACCCTGATGCAGGGCGGGGCCGAGGCCGACGTGGCGGCCGCGCAGGCGATCCTTGCCCCAGTGGCCAGCACGCAGACGCGGATGGGCGGCCCCGGCGCGGGACAAACGACGAAGCTCATCAATCAGGTGCTGTGCGGGCTGAATTTCCTCGCCGTGGCCGAGGCGACGGCGCTGGCCGAGGCCGCGGGCGTGGACGCGGCGCGCATCCCGCAGGCGCTGAAGGGCGGGCGCGCCGACAGCGCGATCCTGCAGGAATACCTGCCCCGCTTCGCCGCGCGCGACTACCGCCGCACGGGGCGCATCGACAACATGGTGAAAGACCTCGACGGCGCGCTGGCGCTGGCCCGGCAGGGCGGCACGCCGATGCCGCTGACCGCGCTTTGCGCCGAGGTGCACCGGATGCTGACCGCCGCGGGTCTGGGCGGCGAGGATCAGGCCGCGCTGATGGAATTCTTCAAGGGACCGGACAAGGAGCACTTCCGATGATTACCCGCTATGCGCTGTTCGAGGGCACCGTGGCCCCGGGGCAGGAGGCGGCCTTCCGCGCCGCCATCCTGGCCGAGGTGCTGCCGACCTGGAAGGCCTTCCCCGGCGCCACCGCCGTCCGGGTCAGCTTTGCCGAGGCGCGCGACGACGGCGCGCCGGAGTTCCCGCTGATCCTGGCGATCAGCTATCCCGACCTTGCGGCGGTCGAGGCCGCGCTGGCCAGCCCCGCCCGCGCCGCCTCGCGCGCGGCAACCACCGCGGTGCTGGAACGCTTCTTCACCGGGCGCATCCATCACCACGTCATGACAGCGCATGACACGGTGCTCTGACGGCCCCGGCCGGGCTTGAATTCGCCCGGCCGTTCCTGTTTCAGTCGACGGGAACGATAACATCAGCCCCGGGCGCCCCGCATGACCACCAGCCGCAAGGCCCCCACGATGCAGGATGTGGCCCGGGCGGTGGGCGTCTCGCCCATGACCGTCAGCCGCGCGTTCCGCAACGATGCCTCGGTCAGCGACAAGACGCGCGAGGCGGTGCGACAGGCCGCCGAGGCGATGGGCTATGTCTTTGACAGCACCGCATCCACCCTGCGGTCGCAGCGGACCGGGTTCGTCGCGGTCACCATCCCCTCGATCAACAACGCCAACTTCGCCGAAACCGTCCGCGGCCTGTCCGAGGCGCTGAAGCCGCAGGGGTTGCAGATCCTGCTGGGCACGACCGATTACGACATCCAGAACGAGGAAGAGCTGATCGAGCAGCTTTTGCGCCGCCGCCCCGAGGCGATCGTGGTCACCGGCGGCAAGCATACCGAGCGCGCCCGCCGCCTGCTGGAAAACGCCGCCATCCCGGTGATCGAGACCTGGGATCTGCCCGAACGGCCGCTGGGCCATGTGGTGGGGTTTTCCAACGCCGCGGCGGTGGGGATGACGGTTGACCACCTGGTTGCGCATGGCGCGACCCGGATCGCCTTCATCGGCGGCGATGCCGACCGCGACACCCGCGGCACCGACCGGCGGCTGGGCTTCATCGCCGCCATGCAGCGCCACGGGCTGGATGCCACGCGCCTGATCGCTGCGGGCGCCCCGCCGATCTCGATGCGCGAAGGGGCACGCGCGATGGCGCGGCTGCTGGAAACCCTGCCCGACACGCAGGCGGTGATCTGCGTGTCAGACCTGTCGGCCTTCGGCGCGCTCAGCGAATGCCAGCGCCGCGGCGTGGCCGTGCCGGGGCAGATCGCCATCGCGGGCTTCGGCGATTACGAGATCGCGGGCACCTGCGTGCCGGCGCTGACCACGGTGAACCCCTTCCCGCACGAGATCGGGCGGAAGGCGGCCGAGGTCATCGCCGCCGCGCTGGCCAGCCCCGGCCTGCCGCCGCAGCGCGCGGCGATCTCGCCCGGCCTGATCGCCCGCGACAGCACGGGCTGAGCCGCTCAGCGCGGCGGCAGGATCGCCTCGCGCACCATGGCGGCCAGGGCATCGACCGCGGGGCCGTGGCTGGGTTCGGCGACATACAGGTTGATCTTGGTGCTGCACAGGTCGGGCAGCGCGCCGCCGTGGGGGATGCGCTCGACATAGCGGGGCTCTGCCCCCGCCACCAGCGCATGCACCGCCAGATCGGCCGAAACGCTGGCCTCGATCGAGCGGGTGGAATCCGACTCGACCGCCATCACCCAGGGGATGCCCGCCTTGTCCAGCGCCTCCTGCACGCCCGCGCGGAAGATGCAGTTGTGCTCGAAGGCCAGCGGCAGCGGGCGCTGCTTCCAGGCCACGCCCCCCGGCGCGCCGATCCAGACCAGCGGCGCCTCGGCCAGCGTCTCGCCCTCGGGGCCGCAGAAATCCTCGGTGGTCAGGATGATGTCGGCATCGCCGCGGGCAAAGAGCCCCTTCAGCCGCCGGGTGTAAGAGGACACGAGCGTGACCCGCATCCGCGGATACTCGCGGGCAAAGCGTTGCAGCACGGTGGGGATCGCCGGATAGACGATGTCGGAGGGCACGCCCAGCACCACCTCGCCCTCGTAGGCCTGATGGGTCAGCCGGGCGATGGCCTCGTCGTTCAGCGCCAGCAGGCGGCGGGCATAGCCCAGCATCTGTTCGCCCGCCGCCGTCAGCCCAACACCCCGCCCGGCGCGGTCCAGCAGTTGCAGATCCAGCGCCTCTTCCAGCCGCTTGATCTGCATCGACACCGCCGATTGCGTCAGGTTCAGGAACCCCGCCGCGCGGGTCACCCCGCCCGCATCGGACACCGCGACGAAAGAGCGCAGGGCGGTCAGATCAAGATTGCGGGCCATATCACATTTCCTGATGTTTCGCGTCAAAACCATTCATTTTACAAATATCGCAGAGAGGCGCAGAAATATCAACAGCCGTGATGCGAGCGACGCCTCACATCAGCATTTGAAAAGGACGCATTCATGTTCACCTCGGTTCACACCTCGGAAATGACCCTTCGGCGCCTGGGCGCGGGCCGCAGGCCCGGCCTGATCGCGCGGCTTCTGCTGGCGCGGCGGCTCCGGCGCGAAATGACCGCGCTGGCCAATCTGGACGACCGGCTTCTGAACGATGTCGGGCTGAACCGCCACGAGGCACTGCGCGCGGCCGAGCTGCCTGAATGGGATGCGCCCGCCCACTGGCGCGCCTGAGGGCGACAGTCTCTTCACGCTGTCCTGAAAGGGGTGCTTGAAATGCACCCCGCGTCTTCCGATATTGCCCACAAGAGGTCGGCGAAAAGCCGCCTTGGCGGAATGTAACAGGAGGCAACTCATGGCAGACTATGAAACGATCCGCGGTACGGGCACGGGCGTGCGCGGCCTGCAGATCGATGAGGGCCTGAGGGCCCATATGAACAAGGTCTACGGCCTGATGTCGGCGGCGATGGTCGTCACCGGGATCGTGGCCTACGCGGTTGGCAGCAACCCTGCCCTGCTGCAGGCGATCTTCGGCTCGCCGCTGCGCTGGGTGGTGATGTTCGCGCCGCTGGTGGTGGTGTTCGCCTTCAGCGCGACGCTGCACCGGCTGTCGCTGTCGACCGCGCAGATGGTGTTCTTCGTCTATGCCGCGCTGATGGGGCTGTCGATCAGCTTCATCTTTGCCGCCTACACCGGCATCTCGATCGCGCAGACCTTCCTTGTGACGGCCATCGCCTTCGCGGGGCTCAGCCTCTACGGCTACACGACGAAGCGTGATCTGTCGGCCTTCGGCAGCTTCCTGATGATGGGTCTGATCGGCCTGATCGTGGCCTCGCTGGTGAACCTGTTCCTGGCGTCCTCGGCGGTGGCCTTCGCGATCTCGGTGATCGGCGTGCTGCTCTTCGCGGGCCTGACGGCCTATGACACGCAGAACATCAAGGCGATGTATCTGCAGATGGCCAACAGCGGCGATCAGGAATGGCTGGGCAAGTCGGCGATCATGGGCGCGCTGCAGCTCTACCTCGACTTCCTGAACATGTTCATGTTCCTGCTGCAGTTCATGGGCAACCAGCGCAACTGACGCGGACAGGACCCAGAGATGACGAAGGGCCGGGGGTTTCCCCGGCCCTTTCCGTTTGCGCGCGGCCCGCCCCGCGCCGCCCGCCCCGGCGTCGGCCCGCCTGCCCCGCCCGCGCAAACGAAAAGGCCGCACCCTGCGGCGCGGCCCCTGAACCTCTTGGTCGGCAGATCCTACTTGATCTTGCCTTCCTTGTATTCCACGTGCTTGCGCACGACCGGGTCATACTTGTTGACCGTCATCTTCTCGGTCATCGTGCGAGCGTTCTTCTTGGTCACATAGAAGTGCCCGGTGCCCGCCGAAGAGTTCAGACGGATCTTGATCGTCGTCGGCTTCGCCATGGTCGTCTCTCCTGAAGCCGGAGGCGGGCCCCCGGTGAAATCCTTGAGGCTCGCCTTTTAGCCAGACACGAGCCGGAGTCAACAGCAAAACGCCCGGTTCGGCCCGGTGACGCTCAGACCCCCAGCGGGGCGCGGCCCTGCGCCGCATGGATCGCGTCGCGGGCGGCGGGGTCCAGCCCCAGCCCCTGCGCAAGCTGTTGCAGGAACGCCGTTTCCGCCGGGCTGTCGACGGTGACGGCCATCAGTGCCGCGCCATAGACCTGCGCCTTCATCGTGGCCTGGGTTTCGGCCAGCAGCCCGCCCAGATCGGGCGGCGCGGCCATCTCGGCCTTCACGAAGGCGATCTCGTCGGGCGAGGCATCGGTCAGGTGGCTGAGGATCTGCGCCTGTTCCTGCGGGTCGATCCGGCCATCGGCCTTGGCGGCCAGAATCATCGCCCGGATCATCAGCCGCGCGTTCTGTTCGGCCATGTCCGACACCGGCGTGCCGCGGGTCAGGTTGCCCATCATGTCGGCCATCATGCCGCTGCCCGCCGCCGCGGCACCGCCCAGCGTGGCGAAAAGCCCGCCCAGCCCCGCCTGCGCGGCGCCCGCGCCACCCATGCCCGTCATCTGGCGAAAGGCGTCCTCGATTCCCTGCTGGCTGCCCCCCAGCCCCATCTTCCCGGTCATGGCGCCCATCCCGCCGGGGCCTGTGGCGGCCTTCATCATCGCATCCAGGCCGCCCATCTTCTGCACTTGCTCAAGCCCCTTGGCGGCGGCGAAACCCACCGCCAGCGTGGCCAGCGTCCGCATGAAGCTCATCGCATCCTCCCTCAAGCCCCGGCCCCGGCGGGCGGGATCGGGCCTACGATACATGCGGGGGGTGCCCCGGCAAAGCCACAACGCGCGGATGGCCTGTAAGCCGGATTCTGTTCCGGGGTTTCCCCCTTCGACGGCCATTCCTCTGGGCCCGCCGTTACCGACGGGCTCGTGCTGCCAACCCGGGCCTCTGGGCTGAAGCGTCCCTGCGGCGATATCCCCCTGCCTTGCGGCGATCGGATCAGCCCGCGCGAGGCCCCTATTCGGCATTGCTCCCGGTGGGGCTTGCCGTGCCGGTCCTGTTGCCAGTCCCGCGGTGGGCTCTTACCCCACCGTTTCACCTTTACCCCCGACCGTTCCGCCCGCCTTGCGGCCAGCGACCCGGCCCGTGGGGTAGTCTGTTCTCTGTGGCGCTTTCCCTCGGGTTTCCCCGGCCGGGCGTTACCCGGCACCGTTGCTTCATGGAGTCCGGACTTTCCTCGAACCTTGCGGCCCGCGGCCATCCGGCCATCCGCGCGCGGGCAGCCTTAGGCGGTTGCGGCGCCCTGGTCAATGCCGAAGCGGCGGGCAAGGTCGGTGGCCAGCCCCGCGTCGGTGGCATCGAGCGGGCCCGTGGCCCAGGGCCGGAACCGCAGCCGGAAGGCCGCCAGCAGCGCGGGGTCGTCCACCTCGGGCGGGTAGCCGAAGGCAACCGCAGCGGGCCGGAAGGCCGACGGATCGGCCGCCCCCCCGGCGGCGGGCCAGACCGACAGCCCCGCCCGCGCCAGCCGCCGCCAGTCGAAGCGGGCGCCGGGATCGACCTTGCGGGTGGGCGCCATGTCGGAATGCGCGATGACACCTTCGGGCGCGATGGCGTGGCGGGCCATCACCCCTGCAAGCAGGTCTTCCAGCGCGCGCATCTGCGGTTCGGGAAACGGGTGCCGGGCGGTGTTCACCAGCTCGATCCCGATCGAGCGGGAATTCACGTCGCCCTGCCCCTGCCAGCTTCCCGCCCCCGCGTGCCAGGCGCGCCGCGCCTCGTCCACCAGGTGCCATACGGTGCCATCGGTGCCGATGACGTAATGGGCCGAAACCTCGTCCGCCGGGTCACACAGCTTGGCCAGCGCCGCGGCGGCGCTGTCCATGCCTGTGTAATGCAGAACGACCAGCCGCGGCCGCGCGCCCCCGCGCCGCTCGCCGTGGTTGGGCGAGGGATGCGGGGTCAGGCGCATCGCGGGGCTACTTGCCGGCCTTGCGGAACGGCGCCGGGTCCCAGTCGCAGGCGAAGCCGTCGCCATCGGGGTCAAGCCCCTTGGGGTCGCGCTTGGGCCCGCCGGCGGCCAGGAACGCCTCTTGCGCCAGATCGGGCGAGCCGTAGCGCGCGCAGGCCCGCAGATAGGCATCGTGGCCCAGGATGTTGAACCGGTTGTAAAGCTTGTCGCCCACGTTGTTGGTGGTGCCCAGCGCATAGTCCGCCAGGTTCGGCCCCTCGTTCGACGGCCGCGCGGGCAGCGGTTCGGGGTTGATGACCTGGTACTGCGCGCGCTGTTCGGCCAGGCGGGCGGCATCCTGCTGGATCGACACCCGCGACTTCACCGCGTTGAAATCCTGCTCGTCCGAGATGGCGGCATGGTTGTCGGTCTGGCCCGAGGAGATCAGGTTGCCCTTGTCGTCATATTCCAGGTTGGAAAAATGCGACTGGATGCCCGCCGGCGCATCGCCGCCGCGCGGCCGGTTCGGGTCAAGCTCGCCCCCGCCCCCGCCTGCGCCCGCGCCAAGGCCGGTCGCCGCGATCTGGCCGCCGCCCGCACCGGCATCGGCACTGGCACCAGCACTGGCACCGGCACCCGATCCCGCCTGCTTCAGATAATCCCCGTACGAGCCACCGCCCGCCGCATCCGGCCCCTGCGGCGCGCAGGCCGCCAGCGCCGCCACTGCCAGCAACGGAAACACAATCCGCATCTTCACCGCCCCGTGCAAAATCCGTTGGCCCCGTTACCACCATTTTCCCGGTTTGGAAACGAAGCCTGCGGCCCGTTCCAGCACATGGGCGTGATTCAGCAGATCGCCCTCTTCCCAGGGCCGCCCGATCAGTTGCAGACCCAGCGGCAGCCCCTTCGCGTCCAGCCCCGCCGGAACCGCCACGCCGGGCAGCCCGGCCAGGTTCACCGTCACGGTGAACACATCGTTGAGGTACATCTGCACCGGATCGGCATCGGCCATCTCGCCCAGGCCGAAGGCGCTGGACGGCGTGGCCGGCGTCAGGATCGCGTCGATCCCCGCGGCGAAGGCCAGTTCGAAATCCCGCTTGATCAGAGCCCGCACCTTGCGGGCGCGGTTGTAGTAGGCGTCGTAGAACCCCGCCGACAGCACATAGGTGCCGATCATCACGCGGCGCTGCACCTCGGGCCCGAACCCTTCGGCGCGGGTCTTTTCGTACATCTCGGTGATGCCGTCGCCCTGCGCCAGCTTCGCCCGGTGACCATAGCGCACCCCGTCATAGCGGGCGAGGTTCGACGAGGCCTCGGCCGGGGCGATCACGTAATAGGCGGGCAGCGCGTATCTGGTGTGCGGCAGGCTGATGTCGACGATCTGGGCGCCCGCGTCCTTCAGCATCGCCGCGCCATCGGCCCAGAGCTTCTCGATCTCGGCGGGCATCCCGTCCATGCGGTATTCGCGGGGGATGCCGATCTTCTTGCCGCGGATGTCGCCGGTCAGCGCGGCCTCGAAATCCGGCACCGCAATCGCGGCCGAGGTCGAGTCCTTCGCGTCCTCGCCCGCCATCGCGCCCAGCATGATCGCCGCGTCGCGCACCGTCCTGGTCATCGGCCCGGCCTGATCGAGCGACGAGGCGAAGGCCACGATGCCCCAGCGGCTGACCCGGCCGTAGGTCGGCTTGATCCCCACGATGCCGGTGAAGGCCGCGGGCTGGCGGATCGAGCCGCCGGTATCGGTGCCGGTCGCGCCGAGGCAGAGATCGGCCGCAACCGCCGCGGCGGACCCGCCCGACGATCCGCCCGGCGTCAGCGGCGTCGTGTCGTTGGCGCGCCGCCAGGGGTTCACCGCATTGCCGTAGCACGAGGTCTCGTTGCTGCTGCCCATGGCAAACTCGTCCATGTTCAGCTTGCCCAGCATCACCGCGCCCGCATCGAACAGCTTCCGGGTGACGGTCGATTCATATTCCGGGCGGAACCCGTTCAGGATGCGCGAGGCGGCCTGGCTTGGCACGCCCCTGGTGCAGAACAGGTCCTTGATCCCCAGCGGGATGCCGCACATCGCGGGCGCCGCGCCCGACGCCAGCCGCGCATCGGCCGCGCGCGCCTGTTCCAGCGCGATCTCGGGGGTCTTGTGGACAAAGGCGTTCAGCCCGTCGGCCGCGTCCATCGCCGTCATGCAGGCCATGGTCAGATCGACGGCGGTCACCGCGCGCTTGCGCAGAAGGTCGCGCGCCTCGGCAATGGTGAGTTGGTTCAGATCGGTCATTCCACCACCTTCGGCACCGCAAAGAAGCCTTCCCGCGCATCGGGTGCGTTCTTCAGGATCTGCGCCTGGATATTGCCGTCGGTCACCACATCCGTGCGCCGCTTCAGCCGCATCGGCGTGACCGAGGTCATCGGCTCGATCCCCGTCACGTCCACTTCGTTCAGTTGCTCCATGAAGCCCAGGATGCCCGACAGATCGCGGGCCAGTGCCGGCAGCGCGGCTTCTTCCACCCGGATACGCGCAAGCTTGGCCACTCGGCGCGCGGTTTCGATGTCGATGGACATGCAGCACCTCTCGATGATCCGGTTCCCTTTAACGGCGCCGGGCACGGGCCGCAAGCCGGATGGCCCTTTTCGCGCGCGCCCGGCCGCGCTACGCCGGGGGCAGAGCCGCAGCGGGAGGGCGAAATGGCCGAACAGGACACCTACTGGCCGATGGATTCCGCGGCCCATCCGCGTTTCGCAGGGCCGGTCTCGTTCTTCCGGCTGCCGATGCTGGATGACCCGGCGGCGGTGGACATCGCGCTGGTGGGCCTGCCCTGGGATGGCGGCACCACCAACCGGCCGGGCACCCGGCACGGCCCGCGCGAGATCCGCGCGGCCTCGACCCTGATCCGGCCGTTCCACCATGTCACCCGCCGCTCGCCCTACAGCCATGCGCGGGTGGCCGATCTGGGCGATGCGCCGGTGAACCCGATCGACATCGCGGACTCGCTGGGCAAGGTCGCAGGCTTCTTCCGCCGCATCCATGCGGCCGGCGCGCGGCCGGTGACGGCGGGGGGCGACCATCTGGTCACCCTGCCGATCCTGCGGGCGGTGGCGCAGGGCGGGCCAGTGGGGCTGATCCAGTTCGACGCCCATGCCGACGTGAACGACAGCTATTTCGGCGGGCACCGGCATACCCACGGCACCTGGCTGCGCCGCGCGATCGAGGAAGGGCTGGTGGACCCGCACCGCTGCGTTCAGATCGGGATCCGCGGCGCGCGCTATTCGGCGGACGGCGGGGATTATTCCGACCGGGTGGGCATCCGCACGCTTTACATCGAAGAGGTCTTCGAGCGCGGCCCGAAGGCGGTGGCCGAGGTGATCCGCGGCGTGGTGGGCGCCGCGCCCGCCTATCTGACCTTCGATGTCGACGGGCTCGACCCGGTCTATGCGCCGGGCACCGGCACACCCGAGGCGGGCGGCTACACGACCCATGACGCGCAGGTGATGCTGCGCGGGCTGTCGGGGCTGAACCTGATCGGGGCGGATGTGGTCGAGGTCTCGCCGCCCTTCGACCCCTCGGGCAATACCGCACTGGTGGGGGCGACGATGCTGTTCGAGATCCTCTGCCTTGTGGCCGATGCGCGGCTTCGGCATCGCTGACCCTTTCCGAGGCCGGGCGGTGCACTATGTCCGGCCCAGACCATCAGGAGAAGACAGATGAAGATCACCTGGCTCGGCCATTCCGGCTTTCGCATCGAGATCGAGGGGGCCGTGCTGCTGGTCGACCCCTGGATCACCGGCAACCCCGTCTTTCCCGCCGCCCGGCGGGCCGAGGCCATCGCGGGCGCCACGCATGTCCTGCTGACCCACGGTCATGGCGACCACACCGCCGATGGCGTGGTGCTGGCGAAGGAACTCGGCATCCCGCTGGTGGGCATCTACGACCTGATCGCCTGGTGGCAGGCCAAGGAGGGCGTGCAGGGCGTGGGGTTCAACAAGGGCGGCACGGTCGACCTGAACGGCGCCCGGGTCACGATGGTGAACGCCTGCCATTCCTCGTCGGTCACGGGGGCGGATGGCGCGCCGGTCTATGCCGGGCATGAATCGGGCTACATGATCGCGGGCGAGGGCCACACGATCTATGTCTCGGGCGATACTGACGTGATGGCCGACATGAAGGTCTTCAACGACCTGCACGCGCCCGACATCGGCATCCTGAGCGCGGGCGGCCATTTCACCATGGACATGACGCGCGCGGCCTATGCGGCGAAGACCTTCTTCCGCTTCAAGACGCTGATCCCCTGCCATTACCGCACCTTCCCGCTGCTCGAGCAGAACGCCGACCTGCTGAAGGCGGAACTGCCGGGCGTGGCGGTGATCGAGCCGCAGGTTCTGGAGCCGATCACGCTCTGAGCACGGCGCAAGCGGGGGTTTCACACCCCCGCACCCCCGTGGGATATTTGCGGACAGAAAATGGGAGCGGTCAGTCGCGGCGGCCTGCGAAGAAGTCCTTCAGCAGCGCTGCCGCGGCTTCAGCGCCGATTCCGTCATAGATCTCGGGCACATGGTGGCTTTGGGGATGCGCGAAGATGCGCGGCCCCTGCGCCACGCCGCCCGATTTCGGATCGGCCGCGCCGTAGTAGAGGCGTGCGATGCGGGCCTGGCCGATGGCGGCCGCGCACATCGGGCAGGGTTCGAGCGTGACATAGAGCCGGTAGCCGGGCAGCCGTTCCGAGCCCGCCGCCGCGCAGGCGGCGCGGAGGGCCAGGATTTCGGCATGCGCCGTGGGATCGGCCAGTTCGCGGGTGCGGTTGCCCGCGCGCGCCACGATGCGGCCGTCGGGGGCGACCACGACGGCGCCCACCGGCACCTCGCCGCGGGCGGCGGCGGCGCGGGCTTCGGCCAGCGCGGCATCCATGTGGCTGCGATAGGTCATGCCCCCTGATGCCGCGCGGGCCGCCCCCGCGCAAGGCCGCTTTCGCGCCGCCCCGTTTGGCGCTAGGAACGCGGGATGGACAAGACAGACAAAGACGGCGAGCGCATCGCCAAGGTTCTGGCCCGCGCCGGTGTCGCCTCGCGCCGCGAGGCGGAACGGATGATCGCGCTGGGTCAGGTGGCGGTCAACGGCAAGGTGATCGACAGCCCGGCGCTGAACGTGGGCCCGCGCGACCGGATCACGGTCGATGGCGTGCCGCTGGCCGAGAAGGAGCCGCCGCGGCTCTGGCTGTACTACAAGCCGCTGGGCCTTGTGACCTCGGAAGCCGACGAGAAGGGGCGCGACACCGTCTTCGACAACCTGCCCGAGGGGCTGCCGCGGGTGATGTCGGTTGGGCGGCTTGACCTGAATTCCGAAGGCTTGCTGCTTCTGACCAATGACGGCGAGCTGAAGCGGCGGCTGGAGCTGCCCTCGACCGGCTGGCTGCGCAAGTACCGGGTGCGGGTGAACGGGCGGCCCGAGGACAGCGCGCTGGAGCCCCTGCGCAAGGGGATCACCATCGAGGGCGAGCGGTTCCAGCCGATGACGGTGACGCTCGACCGCCAGCAGGGCGCGAACGCCTGGCTGACGGTGGGCATCCGCGAGGGCAAGAACCGCGAGATCCGGCGGGCGATGAATGCCATCGGGCTTTTTGTCAACCGGTTGATCCGCATCAGCTATGGCCCGTTCCGGCTGGGCGATCTGGAGCCCGGCGCGGTGGAGGAGATCAAGCCGCGGGTGCTGCGCGACCAGCTTGGCATGGCCGCGCCCGAAGACGAGCCCGCCCCGGCCGCGCCGACGCGGCGGGGGGCCCCGGCGCCCGCGGGCGGCCCGCGGCGGCTGGCGCCCAAGCCGCGCGATCTGGCCGAGGACGCCCCGCGGGGCCGCCGGTTCGGCACCGCGGCGCCCCGGCCGGTCGAGGATGCGCCCGCCGCCCGCCCCGCGCGCGGGCCCCGGGCGGGCCAGCCGGGTGACCGCCCCGCCCCGCGCGGGCCCAAGGTGCCCGGAACGACGGCGCCCGGGACGAAGGGGCCCGAGACGAAGGGGCCGCGCGCGGCCGGGATCCGCTCGCATGCCGCCGAAGGCG
>JAJZVD010000002.1 GCA_021845805.1 Pseudomonadota bacterium
CTGCATCACCGGGGACAGCTCGGCGCGCGCGGCGGTGCGGGTCGCGGCGGCGCGGGCCGCGCCTTCGCCCGCGTGGGCGGCAAGCAGCGGCACCAGCGCCGCCAGCGCGGTGGCGGCATCGGCCTCGAGTGCCACGCCCGCGGGGTGGCGGCCCAGTTGGGTCGCGTCGATGTCGATGCGGATCATGGCCGAGGTGTCGGGGAAGCCGCCGCGGCGGTACATGTCGTAGTCTGTCGGGCCGAATTCGGTGCCGACCGCCAGGATCGCATCCGCCGCGGCGATCATCTCGCGCACGGCGACGAAGCTGGGGCTGGCGGGCACGGTCAGCGGGTGGCCGTGCATCAGCCCGCGGGCGTTGGTGGTCTGGACCACCGGCGCGTCCAGCGCCTCGGCCACGGCCCGCAGTGCGGGCCCCGCTTGTTTCGCCCCGCCGCCTGCCAGGATCACCACGCGCCGCGCCGCGTTCAGCCGCGCGGCGGCGGCGGCCAGCGCCTCGGGCGCGGGGGCGCGCGGGGCGGGTGCGACGGCCGGGGCGGGTTGCGTGCCCGCCGGGGCGGGCATCACGTCAAGCGGCACCTGGATGTGCACCGGCCCGCCGCGCCCGGCGAAGGTGGCAAAGGCCGCGTCGAGCGCGGGGGCAAGATCGGCCGCCCCGCGCACCTCGCGCGCCGTCAGCGCGACCTTGGCCGCCATGCCAAGCTGGTCGGGCAATTCGTGCAGGTGGCCCAGGCCCAGGCCCTGCAAGGCCACCTCGTTCACGCCGGAGATCACCAGAACCGGCACCGAATCGGCCCGGGCCTGACCCATCGCGGTCAGCGCGTTGGTCACCCCCGGCCCGGTGATGACGAAGGCCACGCCGGGTTTGCCTGAAATCCGGGCATAGCCGTCGGCCATGAACACGGCGGCGCCCTCGTGCCGCGGTGTGACATGACGGATGCCCGAATTCGGCAGCCCGCGGTAAAGCTCGATCGTGTGGACCCCGGGAATGCCGAAGACGACCTCTACCCCCCGCGCCTTCAGCCCGTGCACGAGCGCCTCGCCGATGCTGGTCATTGCATGTCCTCCAGATGATCCGTCAGCGGCAACCCCAGCAGGGCGCCCACCTTTTCCACGCCCAGCCGGGGCAGTTCGTCCGGCTGGAAATCCTCGGGCAGGACCGACCCTTCCAGCCAGAGCCCGTCAATCAGCGCGTTTGCGGCAATCGCTTCGGCCTGCAACTGGCGGGGCGGCAGGCTGCGCCCCGTGGCGGCCAGGCATTCGCCGATCAACGACTCCAGCGGGTCGCGGAACGACAGATAGCCGGTGCGGTGGATGTTGCGCATGCGGGGGTCGTTGCGCACAAGATGAAGGAACCCGGCCCAGAGCCCGACCGTGCGCGAATCCGTCAGCGGCGGGCAAAGCGCGCGCCAGACGAACCACGCCAGCCGGGCCAGCGGGTCCGGCCCCGCACCGTCCATCGTGGCGCTGTGATCTTCGGCCATGCGGCGGACGAACTGCGCGTAGGCGGCGCCGATCAGGTCTTCCTTGGTGCGGAAATAATGGCGGATGAGGCCCGGCGTGACGCCCGCGCGCTGGGCAATCGCGCGCACCGTCGCCGCCTGCGGGCCGCCTTCGGCGATCAGGTCCAGCGCCGCCGCGATCAGGTCGCCCTGCCGCTGCGCCTCGCCCTCGCGCCGGAATTTGCGCCGCTCCTGGGTCATGCCCACCCCGAAATTATACGCTTGCAGAATTACCGGGGCCGGGGTGTAATACAACCGAATTGTGACGGAGACAACGCCGGAATGCCATCCGCCCCCGCCCAAGGCGCCCCCTCGGCCCAGCGCGCCGATGCGATCCGCATCGAAAACCTGCACAAGTCCTTCGGTCCGCTTGAAGTGCTCAAGGGCGTCTCGCTGACGGCGCGGGAAGGCGACGTGGTGGCAATCATCGGCGGCTCTGGCTCGGGCAAGTCGACGATGCTTCGCTGCATCAACTTCCTGGAAACCCCCTCGTCAGGCCGGATCGTGATCGGCGGCGAGGAGATCCGGCTGAAGCCCGATGGCACCCCTGCCAGCCGCAGGCAGATCGAACTGCTGCGCCGCCGGCTGGGCATGGTGTTCCAGTCGTTCAACCTGTGGAGCCACAAGACGGTGCTGGAGAACCTGATCGAGGTTCCGGTGCATGTGCTGGGCGTGCCGAAGGCCGAGGCGATCGAGCGGGCGCAGAAGCTTCTGGCCCGGGTCGGCCTGTCGGAAAAGGCAGATGTCTACCCGGCCTTCATGTCGGGCGGCCAGCAGCAGCGCGCCGCCATCGCGCGGGCGCTTGCCATCGAGCCGCGCGCCATGCTGTTCGACGAGCCGACCTCGGCGCTGGACCCCGAACTGGTGGGCGAGGTGCTGAACGTGATCCGCGGCCTGGCCGACGAGGGTCGCACGATGATCCTTGTCACCCACGAGATGAAGTTCGCCCGCGAGGTCTCGAGCCACGTCATTTACCTACACAATGGCGTGATCGAGGAGGAAGGGCCGCCAGACCAATTGTTTGGCGATCCGAAATCGGATCGTCTCAAGCAGTTCCTGAAGTCCGTGGCCTGAGACCCGGACGCTAACCAACGGAGAGGACGAAGATGAAACTGACGCTCTTGGCGCTTGCGGCGGTGGCCGCGCTGGGCACCGCAGGCATGGCACAGGCCGCGCCGATCAAGGTCGGTGTGGCCGCCGAACCCTATCCGCCGTTCTCCTCGCCCGACGCCTCGGGCAAGTGGTCGGGCTGGGAAATCGACCTGATGAACGCGATCTGCGCCGACCAGAAACTGGACTGCGTGGTGACCCCGGTGGCCTGGGACGGCATCATCCCGGCGCTGACCTCGGGCCAGATCGACATGATCATGTCGTCGATGTCGATCACCGCCGAGCGCGAAAAGGTCATCGACTTCTCGGACAAGTACTACGTCACCCCCGCCGCGCTGGTGGTGGCCAAGGATTCCAGCATCGCCGCGACGGTTGACGGCCTGAAGGGCAAGGTCATCGGGGTGCAGGTGTCGACCACCAACGAAGCCTACGCCAAGAAGTTCTACGGCAAGACTTCGACCATCAAGGAATACCAGACCCAGGACGAGGTGAACCAGGACATGGCGGCGGGCCGGATCGACGCCGACCTGGCCGACCAGTTCACGCTGGAAGCCTTCCTGGACAGCGCCGACGGCAAGGCCTGCTGCAAGAGCCTGGGCGCGCTGCCCTATGACAACGAGACGCTGGGCACCGGCATCGGCGCGGGTCTGCGCAAGTCGGACACCGAGCTGAAGGCGAAGATCAACAAGGGCATCGCCGACATCCGTGCCAACGGCACCTATGACGCGATCACCAAGAAGTACTTCAACTTCAACATCTACGGCGGCTGATCCCGCCCGCCGCCCGCCCGGTTCCCGCAAGGGGCCGGGCGGCTCCGTCACCTGCGGGCGCGCGGCGATCGACCGACGCGCCGCGCAGAAAGCGCCGTGCCATGCCCGACGGTCTGCCCGCGTTGCGGCAGCGGCCATCGCCTGGCGGACGGCACCCGGTTCCGCCTGAGGGGATCCCTTGCTCGATTCGCTTTCCGCCCTGTTCGCACCTGACGGCCCCCTGGGGCTTCTGGCCCTCTCGCCCCCCGGCTGGGGCGGCAACCTGCTGCTGGGGCTCTGGCACTCGATGCAGATCGCGGTCGGCGCCTATGCGCTGGGGCTGTCGATCGGGATCGTTGGCGCCTATGGCAAGCTGTATGGCAACGAGGTGGTGCGCGACATCTTCTCGCTTTACACCACCGTGGTGCGGGCGGTGCCGGAACTGATCCTGATCCTGATCCTCTATTATGCG
Source organism: Pseudomonadota bacterium (assembly GCA_021845805.1). GTDB lineage: Bacteria > Pseudomonadota > Alphaproteobacteria > Rhodobacterales > Rhodobacteraceae > Solirhodobacter. The sequence goes on from JAJZVD010000002.1 coordinate 3,831, forward strand.
GGCACCGACATGATCAACCAGGTGCTGCTGGGCGCCGGGTTCGACCGCTGGGCGCCCTCGCGCCTGCTGATCGGCACCGTGGTTCTGGGCGTGGTGATGGGCGCCTACATGACCGAGGTGCTGCGCGGCGCCATCCTGGCGGTGCCGCAGGGCCAGATCGAGGCCGCGCGCGCCTATGGCATGTCGCCCCTGCTGCTCGCCCGGCGCATCACCTTTCCGCAGATGATGATGAACGCCATCGGCGGGATGGCGAACCTGTGGCTGAACGCCACCAAGGATACCGCGCTGCTGGCCGTGATCGGGCTGAACGAACTGACGCTGACCACCAAGCAGGCGGCGGGCACCACCAAGGCCTTCATGCTGTTCTTCATTGCGGCGATGGTGATCTACATGATCGTCTCTGTCGTGTCGGGCCGGGTCTTTGCGGCGATCGAACGCTGGGCGCGCAAGGGCCAGCCCAAGCTGGGCGGGGGTGGCGTATGATCGCGTTGATCCGCCCGATGCTGAAGCCCCACCGCATGATCATGCTGGCGATCGGCGTGGCGCTGGTGCTCTATTGCGCGCTGTCGCTGCGCTGGGACTGGGTGCCGCATTACTGGAACGACGGGCTGATCCAGCGCGGAATCTGGACCACGGTGTGGATCCTCGCGGTCACCTGGGGGGTGGGGCTGGTCATGGCCGTGGGCCTGGGCTTTGCCCAGGCGGCGGGACCCTGGTGGCTGAGCTATCCGGCCTTCGGTTTCTGTTCCGTGATCCGGGGCACGCCGCTGCTGTTGCAGCTCTGGATGCTGTACTACGGGTTGGGTTCGCTGTTCCCGCATTATCCCTGGATCCGCCAGTCCGCCGCCTGGACCTATCTGCGCGAGGCCTGGCCCTATGCGGTCGTCTCGCTGACGATCAGCTTCGCGGGCTACGAGGGCGAGGTGCTGCGCGGCGCCTTCCTGGGGGTGCCCAAGGGCCAGCTTGAAAGCGCGCGCGCCTTCGGGATGAGCCGCTGGACCCTGTTCCACCGCATCTGGCTGCCGCAGGCGCTGTACCGTGCCCTGCCGACGCTGGGCGGCGAGACGGTGCTGCAACTGAAAGCGACCCCGCTGATCGCGACGATCACGGTGGTCGACATCTACCAGGTGTCGAGCCGGGTCCGGCAGGACACCTACCTGACCTACGAGCCCTTGCTGATGCTGGCCGTCACCTACATGGCGATCACCGGGCTGATCGTGCTGGCCTTCCGCTGGGCGGAACGGCGCATTCCGTCGAAGGTGGCCTAGGCCCCCGGCCTGGGGACGGGGGGCTGTCTGCCCCCCGCGCGCCCGTTCCGGGCGCGTCCCCCCGAGGATATTTTCAGACAGAAAATGCCGGGGTGCGCAGGCTTGATGCGGTGACCCCGAAGCGGGCGCGGAAGGCGCGGGCGAAGGCGCCCTGGCTGGAGAAGCCCGCACGCAGCGCGACCTCGTTCAGCGGGTGGCGGGTGTCGGTGACCATGCGGCGCGCCGCCTGCAGGCGCAGGTCGCGCCCCCAGGCGCCGGGCCCCATGCCGAGTTCCGCGCGAAACAGGGTTTCCAGCCGCCGCGCGGTCAGGCCCACGGCGCGGGCGGTGGCGGCGGTGGGTTCGGGCGCGTCGATCCGCGCCTCCATCCGGGCCATCGCGGCGGCCACGCGGGGGTCGCGCCCCGGGGCCTCGGGCGTGGCCGCGATCTGCGGTTCGGCCCCGTCCCGCGCGGTGGTGATGAAGCTGCCCGCCACCTGAAGGGCGGTGGCCGCCCCGTGCCGCGCGCGGATCAGGTGCAGCATCAGGTCGGCCGCGGGCGCCGCCCCCCCGGCGGTGACCATCCGCCCCGAGATCACGAAGCGGTCGGGGACGACCTCGACCCCCGGATGGGCGGCGGCGAAATCCTCGAGGTCCTCCCAATGGACGGTGGCGCGGTGGCCGTCGAGCAGCCCGGCCCGTGCCAGCACCCAGGCCCCCGCGTCGATGCCCCCCAGGGCGCGGAAGCGCGGCGCCATCCGCCCCAGTTGCCGGATGAGCGCCTGCGTCGCCACCTCGGCCTGGCGGAAGCCTGCGATGACGATCAGCGCCTCGGCCCCGTCGGCCGCGGCAAGCCCTCCGGTCGAGGGCAGTTCGATCCCGCAGGTCAGCGGCACCGCCTGCCCGTCGGGCGAGACCACACGCCAGCGGAACGCCTCGCGCCCGAGGTGGCGGTTGGCGCTGCGCAGCGGATCGAGCGTGGAGGCCACCTCGAGGATCGAAGCCTGGGGCAGGACCAGCGCGGCCAGCGTCAGAGGCCCTCGTGCCGGGGCAAAGATCGTTTCGCTTTGCGTCATGTTGCCTTCGTAAATCGTGAAATCGTGCCGCGCAACCCTGCTAGGATCGGCGGCGAAAAGGGAGAATGCCATGCCGCTTGCCATGAATCGCGAGGTCTTCATCACCTGTGCCGTCACCGGTTCGGGCGGAACGCAGGATCGCAGCCCGCATGTACCCCGCAGCCCCAAGCAGATCGCCGACAGCGCCATCGAGGCCGCGCGTGCCGGGGCGGCCGTGGTCCATTGCCACGTCCGCGACCCCGAGACGGGCAAACCCTCGCGCGATCCGAAGCTTTACCGCGAGGTGACGGACCGCATCCGCGAGGCGCAGGTGGATGTGGTGCTGAACCTGACCGCGGGCATGGGCGGCGACATCGTCTTTGGTCCGACCGAGCGCCCCTTGCCGGTGAACCCCATCGGCACCGACATGGTGGGGGCATCGGAGCGGATGGTGCATGTTGCCGAATGCCTGCCCGAGATTTGCACGCTCGATTGCGGCACGATGAACTTCAACGAGGCCGACTATGTGATGACCAACACGCCTGGAATGCTGCGGGCGATGGGCGGCATGATGACCGAACTGGGTGTGCGGCCGGAGATCGAGGCCTTCGACACCGGGCATCTGTGGTTCGCCAAGGAACTGGTGAAGGAAGGCGTGCTGAAGGGTCCTGCCCTGGTGCAGCTTTGCATGGGCGTGCCCTGGGGCGCGCCGGACGACCTGAACACCCTGATGGCCATGGTGAACAACGTCCCGCCGGACTGGTTCTGGAGCGCGTTTTCCATCGGGCGCAACCAGATGCCCTATGTGGCGGCGGCGGTGCTGGCGGGCGGCAATGTGCGCGTGGGGCTGGAAGACAATCTCTGGCTCGACAAGGGCGTTCTGGCCACCAATGCGCAACTGGTCGACCGCGCGGTGGGCATCATCGAGCGGCTGGGCGCGCGGGTGATCGGCCCGGCGGCGGTGCGCGACAAGCTGGGCCTCGTGAAGCGGGCGCCGCGGGGCTGATCCGGCACGCCTTTCCCACAATTCAGGACAGATCGACATGACACAGACAGCGGCGATCATCGGCGGCGGCGTCATCGGGGGCGGCTGGGCGGCGCGCTTCCTGCTCAACGGCTGGAACGTGCGGGTGTTCGACCCCGACCCCGAGGCGCCCCGCAAGGTGGGCGAGGTGCTGGCCAATGCCCGCGCCGCGCTGCCCGCGCTCTCGGACGTGCCGCTGCCGCGGGAAGGTGTGCTGAGCTTCTGCGGCACGATCACCGAGGCCGTGCAGGGCGCGGATTACATCCAGGAATCGGTGTCGGAGCGGCTGGATCTGAAGCACCGGGTGTTTGCCCAGATCCAGCAGGTGGCGCCCGGGACGCCGATCGGCTCGTCCACCTCCGGCTTCAAGCCGTCGGAGTTGCAGGAGGGCGCGGCGAACCCCGGCACGATCTTCGTGGCCCACCCGTTCAACCCGGTCTACCTGCTGCCGCTGGCCGAGGTGGTGCCTTCGGCCAAGTCCGACCCCGCGCTGATCGAGCGCGCCAAGGAGACGCTGCGCGCCATCGGGATGTTCCCGCTGCACATCCGCAAGGAGATCGACGCCCATATCGCCGACCGCTTCCTGGAGGCGGTGTGGCGCGAGGCGCTGTGGCTTGTGAAGGACGGGGTCGCCACGACCGAGGAGATTGACGAGGCGATCCGCATGGGCTTTGGCCTGCGCTGGGGGCAGATGGGGCTCTTCGAGACCTATCGCATCGCGGGCGGCGAGGCGGGGATGAAGCATTTCATGGCGCAGTTCGGCCCCTGCCTGACCTGGCCCTGGACCAAGCTGATGGATGTGCCGGAGTTCAACGACGAACTGGTGGATCTGATCGCCGGGCAATCGGACGCGCAATCGGGCAAGTATTCGATCCGCGAGCTGGAGCGGATCCGCGATGGCAACCTGATCGGCTTTCTGCGCGTTCTGAAGGATCGCGACTGGGGTGCGGGCCGGGTGCTGAAGGCGCATGACGCGATGCTGCGCCAGGCGCTGCCGGATCCGACGCCCGACACCGCGGCGCCGCTTGAGCTGGCGCATCTGCGGGTGCTGCCCGGCTGGATCGACTACAACGGCCACATGACCGAGAGCCGATACCTGTTCGCGGCCTCGGAAACCTGCGACGCCTTCCTGCGGCTGATCGGCGCCGACCTCGATTATGTGGCGGGCGGGCACAGCTATTACACCGCGGAAAGCCACATCCTGCATCTGGGCGAGGCGAAGCTTGGCGATGCGCTGACCGGCACGGTGCAGGTGCTTTCGTCCGACGAGAAGCGGCTGCATGTCTTCATCCGCATCGCGCGGGGCGACCAGACGGTGGCCACGGTCGAGCAGATGCTGCTGCATGTCGACATGGCGGCGGGCAAGACCTGCCCGGCCGCCCCGGCCGTGCTGGCGCGCCTGCGGCCCATCGCGGCCGCCCATGCCGCGCTGCCGCGCCCCGACACAGCGGGTCGCCACGTCGGACAAGGGAAAGCGTGATGGATTTCGGCCTGACCGACGAACAGCGGCTGATCGTCGAAACCACCCGCGCCTTCGTGGAAAACGAGCTTTACCCGCACGAGGCCGAGGTCGAGCGCAGCGGCCATCTGCGGATGGAACGCATCCGCGAGATCCAGGCCAAGGCCATCGCGGCGGGGCTTTATGCGGCCAACATGCCCGAAGAGGTGGGCGGCGCCGGGCTCGATACCGCGACCTGGCTGCTCTATGAAAAAGAGTTGGGCCGCGCCAACTATGCCCTGCACTGGACCTGCGTCGCGCGCCCGTCCAACATCCTGCTGGCCGGTACGCCCGAGCAGCGCGCGCGATACCTGCTGCCCTGCATCCGGGGCGAGAGATGGGACTGCCTCGCGATGACCGAGCCCGGCGCGGGCTCTGATCTGCGGGGCATGAAGGCCAGCGCGCGGCCCGATGGCGGCGACTGGGTGCTGAACGGCACCAAACACTTCATCAGCCACGCCGATCTTGCCGATTTTGCCATCGTCTTCGTGGCGACCGGCGAAGAGGACACGCCGCGCGGGCCCAAGAAGAAGATCACCGCCTTCTTCGTCGACAAGGGGACGCCGGGCTTCACCGTGCGCGAAGGCTACCGCAACGTGAGCCACCGCGGCTATACCAACGCGATCCTCGAGTTCGACGACTGCCGCCTGCCTGCAAGCGCGATCCTGGGCGAGGTGCACAAGGGCTTCGAGGTGGCCAACACCTGGCTCGGCGCCACCCGGCTGCAGGTCGCGGCCACCTGCCTTGGCCGGGCGGAGCGGGCGCTTGGCCATGCGATCGCCTATGCCGCCGAACGCAGGCAGTTCGGGCAGTCCATCGGCAAGTTCCAGGGCGTCGGCTTCAAGCTGGCCGACATGGCGATGGAGCTGAAGGCGGCGGAACTGCTGACCTGGGAGGCGGCGTGGAAGTTCGACCGCGGCACGGTGACCGAGGCCGACATGTCGATGGCCAAGCTGAAGGCGACCGAGGTGCTGGCGATGGTGGCCGACGAGGCGATCCAGATCCATGGCGGCATGGGGCTGATGGACGAGCTGCCGCTGGAACGCATCTGGCGCGACGCCCGGGTGGAGCGGATCTGGGAGGGCACGTCGGAGATTCAGCGCCACATCATCAGCCGGGAACTGCTGCGGCCGCACGGCGGCTGAGGCGCACGGGGGGCGGCTGCCCCCCGCATCCCCCGCCCGGAGGGGCTGTCTGCCCCTCCGGACCTCCCCGAGGATTTTTTCGGACAGAAAATGGACAGCACCGTGGACGCTAACCTTTCGTTCACCATTTCGCGGCAGGCTCGGACCACGGTACAGGCGGGGACGCCGATGACCGTGACAGGAAATGGCACCCGGTTCCGGTCTGCGGGGCCGGGTGTTCCCATTTTCTGTCCGAAAATATCCTCGGGGGGGCCGGGGGGCAGACAGCCCCCCGGCGTCTGCCATCCTCGGGGGGGGCGGTCATGACGCGCGACCTGTCCCGCCTGCTGCGCCCGCGTTCGATCGCCGTGCTGGGCTCGACCTGGGCCGAGAACGTGATCGCCCAGACCGCCAGGATGGGCTTCGCCGGGCCGGTCTGGCCGGTGCATCCGACCAAGCCCAGCATTGGCGGGCTGACGGCCTATCCCTCGCTTGCCGCCCTGCCGGGCGCGCCGGATGCGACCTTCATCGGGGTCAACCGGAATGCCACGGTCGATGTCGTGCGCGAACTGGCCGCGATGGGGGCGGGCGGGGCGATCTGCTTCGCCTCGGGCTGGACCGAGGCGGGCGAGCCTGAACTGCAGGCGCGCCTGGTGGCTGCGGCGGGCGGAATGCCGATCCTGGGCCCGAATTGCTACGGGGTAATCAACTACCTCGATGGCGCGCTCTTGTGGCCCGACCAGCATGGCGGGCGGCGGGTGGAGCGGGGGGTGGCGCTGTTGAGCCAATCCTCCAACATCGTCATCAACCTGACGATGCAGGCGCGGGGGCTGCCGGTGGCCTATGTGGCCTGTCTGGGGAACGCGGCGCAGGTGGGGCTGGCCGAACTGGCCGGGGCGCTTCTGGCCGATGACCGGGTGACGGCGCTGGGGCTTTATGTCGAGGGGATCGACGATGCCCCGGCCTTTGCCGCGCTGGCCGAGGCGGCGCGGGCTGCAGGAAAGGGGATCGTGGCGATCAAGGCGGGCAAGACCGAGGCGGGCCGGTCGGCCGCGGCGTCGCATACCGCGGCGCTGGCCGGGGGTGGGGCGGCGTCGTCCGCCTTCCTGCGGCAGGCGGGGGTCGCCGAGGTGGCGACGCTGTCGGAATTGCTGGAGACGCTGAAGGTCTACCATGTCCACGGGCCGCTGGCGGGGCGGCGGTTCTGCTCGCTGTCCTGTTCGGGGGGCGAGGCGGGGCTGGTGGCGGATCTGTCGGCGAAGGTCGCGCTGGCGTTTCCGCCGCCGTCGGCGGCACAGCGGGGGCGGCTGGGCGAGATTCTGGGGCCCATCGTCGCCATCGCCAACCCGCTGGATTATCACACCTTCATCTGGGGCGACGGGCCACGGACGACGGATGTCTTTGCCACCATGCTGGCGGGCTATGACGCCGGGATCTTCGTCATCGACCCGCCGCGGCCGGATCGCTGCGATCCGTCAAGCTTCCAGCCCGCGCTGGATGCGATCGAGGCGGCGGGGCGGCTGACCGGCAAGCCGGCCTTCCCGGTGGCGTCGCTTCCCGAAAACTTCGACGAGGATCTGGCGATCGCCACGCTGGCGCGAGGGTTCGCCCCGCTGATGGGGCTGGAGACCGCGCTGGCGGCGCTGTCGGCAGCCACGACGCCCGCCGGGCAGGCGGGCTGGCGGCCGGTTCCCGCGCGGGTTGCGCAGGCGGTGCGGCTGCTGCCCGAGGGGGCGGCCAAGGCGCGGCTGGCGGCGGCGGGCGTGGCGGTGCCGCGCGGGGCCAGCGCGCCGACGCTCGCGGGGCTTGTTCCGCTGGCGGCCGGGCTCACCCCGCCGCTGGCGCTGAAGGGGCTGGGCTTTGCCCACAAGACCGAGGCGGGCGCCGTTCGGCTGGGGCTGGCCACGCTGGACGGGCAGGCCGAGATGGCGGGCGCGCAGGGCTATCTGGCCGAGGAGATGGTGACGGGGGCGGTGGCCGAACTGCTGGTGGGCCTGCGCCGCGACCCGGTCTATGGCGTGACCCTGACGCTGGGTCTGGGGGGCGTGACGGCCGAGGTGCTGGCCGACACGGTGACGCTGGTGGCCCCGGTGACCGCGGACGAGGTGGGGGCGGGGCTGCGCAAGCTTCGGCTCTGGCCGCTGCTGGATGGCTATCGAGGGCGGCCCAAGGCCGATGTGGCGGCGGCGGTGCAGGCGGTGATGGCGTTGCAGCGCGCGATGCTGGCCGACACGCGGCTGGCCGAGATCGAGGTGAACCCGCTGATCCTGCGGGAAAGCGGCGCCGTGGCGGTGGATGCGGTGATCTGGGAGGACGCATGATGGACTGGAACAGGACCGAGGGGCCGATCAAGACACGCCGCGAAGGCGGCATCCTGGAAGTGACGCTGGACCGGCCCAAGGCCAATGCCATTGACCTGGCAACCAGCCGGATCATGGGCCTGACCTTCCGTGCCTTCCGCGACGATGACAGCCTGCGGGTGGCGATCGTGCGAGCGGCGGGCGAGAAGTTCTTCTGCCCCGGCTGGGACCTGAAGGCCGCCGCCGCGGGGGATGCGGTGGATGGCGACTATGGGGTGGGGGGCTTCGGCGGCTTGCAGGAACTGCCGAACCTGAACAAGCCGGTGATCGCCGCGGTGAACGGCATCTGCTGCGGCGGCGGGCTGGAACTGGCGCTGAGCTGCGATCTGATCCTGGCCTCGGCCAATGCCACCTTCGCCCTGCCCGAGATCCGGTCGGGCACGGTGGCGGATGCGGCCTCGATCAAGCTGCCCAAGCGCATTCCCTATCACGTCGCGATGGACCTGCTGCTGACCGGGCGCTGGTTCGATGCCGACGAGGCGCTGCGCTGGGGCCTGCTGAAGGAGATCACGACGCCCGGCGATCTGCTGCCCAGGGCCTGGGATCTGGCGCGGCTGCTGGAGGCCGGGCCACCGCTGGTCTATGCGGCGATCAAGGAGGTGGTGCGCGAGGCCGAGGCGCTGCGCTTTCAGGATGCGCTGAACCGGGTCACCAAACGGCAGATGGCCACCGTTGACCGGCTTTATTCCAGCGAGGACCAGTTGGAAGGCGCGCGGGCCTTTGCCGAGAAACGTGAACCCGTCTGGAAGGGGCGCTGACAAAAACGACAGGTTCTGTCGCGCCTGAGGCGGCCTTTGCCGCCGCGCCCGCTAGGGTGGCGGCGGAGGTGGCCGATGGACGAGGCTGATTTCATCATCGTGGGCGCCGGATCTGCCGGATGCGTGCTGGCAAACCGCTTGACGGAAGCCGGCAAATTCCGTGTGACGCTGATCGAGGCGGGCGGAACCGACAGGCGGTTTTTCGTCCAGCTTCCGTTGGGTTATGGCAAGCTCTTCTACGATCCCAAGGTGAACTGGCTTTACAGAACCGAACCTGATCCCGGTTTGGCCGGGCAGCGCGACCACTGGCCGCGCGGGCGGCTTCTGGGGGGATCGTCGTCGATCAACGCGATGGTCTACATCCGCGGCCACAAGCAGGATTACGAGGAATGGCGCGCGGCGGGCAACCCCGGCTGGGGCTGGGATGACGTGCTGCCCGCCTATCGCGCGATGGAGGATAACGAGGCGGGCGGCGATGCCTTCCGCGGGCAGGGCGGGCCGCTGTTCATCTCGGCCAACCGCGCGGGACTGCATCCGCTGGTCAAGGATTACGTCGCGGCCTGCGAAGCGGCAGGGCTGCCGTTCAACCCCGATTTCAACGGCGCCGAGCAGGAGGGGGCGGGGCCCTACCAGATGACGATCCGCGGCGCGCGGCGCAATTCGGCGGCACGGGCCTTCCTGCGCCCGGCGATGAAACGGCCCAACCTTCGGGTGGTCACCGATGCGCAGGTGACACGGGTGCTGATCGAGGGCGGGCGCGCGACCGGGGTGGAGTTTCGCCGCGGCGGGCAGGTGCAGCGGCTTCTTGCGCGGCGCGAGGTGATCCTGTCGGGGGGGGCGGTGAACTCGCCGCAACTGCTGCAACTGTCGGGGATCGGGCCGGGGGCTCTGCTGCAGGGCCACGGTCTGCCGGTCGTGGTCGACAATCCCAACGTCGGCGGCCATCTGAGCGACCATCAGGGGATCAACTACACCTTCCGCATGACGGTGCCGACCTACAACCAGCAGCTTCGGCCCTGGTGGGGCAAGGCGCTGGCGGGGATGAAATATTTCCTGGGTGGCCACGGGCCGCTGGCCAAGTCGATCAACCACGGGGGCGGGTTCTTCCGCACCTCGCCCGATCTCGACCGGCCGAACATGCAGCTTTACATGCAGGCCTTTTCCACCCTGATCCCGCGCGAGGGCGAGCGGCCGATCCTGACGCCCGATCCGTTCCCGGGCATGTCGCTGGGCCTGTCGAACTGCCGCCCGACCAGCCGGGGGCATATCCGCATCGCCTCGCCCGATCCGCTGGCGCATCCGGTGATCGTGGCCAATGCCTTTTCCACCGACCATGACGTGCAGGAAATGCTGCTGGCGGTGAAATTCCTGCGCCATCTGGCGGCGCAGCCGCCGCTGGCCCGCCTGATCGCCGAAGAACTGCGCCCGGGGCCCGAGGTCTTGACGGACGAGGCGCTGATCGACGATTTCCGCCGCCGCTCGGGCACCGTCTATCACCCAAGCTGCACCTGCCGGATGGGGCCAGACCCGGCCAGCGCGGTGGTGGATACGCGCCTGAGGGTGTATGGGGTGCAGGGGCTGCGGGTCTGCGACGCCTCGGCCTTTCCGAACCTGATTGCGGGGAATACCAATGCCCCTGCCATGCTGATGGGCTGGAAGGGCGCCGAGATCATCCTGGCCGATGCGCGGGCATGAAAAAAGGGGCGGTGACCCGCCCCTTCCGCATCTGCGCCGTCGCTGATCAGGCCAGAGTCAGGTTGGTGGCCGATTGCCGCCCGTCACGCCCGGTTTCGAGGTCGAAGACAACCTTCTGACCGTCGTTCAGGCCGCGCAGGCCGGCACGTTCTACCGCCGAGATGTGGACGAACACGTCCTTGGCGCCGCCGTCGGGCTGGATGAAGCCGAAGCCCTTGGTGGCGTTGAACCATTTCACGGTGCCAGTGGCCATCGTGTGTACTCCTTGTCATGCCGCCCGCGGGAGTGCGGCGGCCCGGCTCAGTCGTATCAGCATCGAGAACTGTAGCCGGTGACGGAGAACAGGGTCGATCAGAGTATAACGTCGCCTAGCCAGAATGCGCCCTTCCCGCCCGAAAGGCAAGGGGAATCGGGTCGCGGGCTACATCCCGGGGTCAAGCGGCGTATCGACCGCACCCTTGGCATCGATCCAGTCCTTCAGGCCACCAAGGTTGAAAACCTCGGCATACCCCATGTCTTTCAGGGTCTTGCCTGCCAGCGCCGCGCGCCCGCCCGAGGCGCAGTAGACGATCACCGGGCGGTCGAAGCGGAAGGCCTGTTCGAAGTAGGGCGTGCCCGGGTCGGCGCGGAATTCCAGCATTCCGCGGGTGACATGCAGGGCGCCCGCGACCTTGCCGGTCTTTTCGACCTCGGCGCCGTCGCGCACGTCGATGACAAGCGCGCCACGGGCAATCAGCTCGCGCGCGGTGTCGGGGGTGATCCGTGGCACGGCGGCATTGGCGGCGGCCATCAGATCCTTGACGGTGGTGGGCATCGTGTTCTCCCTGTTCGCTGCGCGGAATGATATTCCATTTCCAGAATGGAACAAGGGGCCGCCGGTCAGGGCCGCCAGCGCAGGAAGTTCGCGATCAGCCGCAGCCCGGTGGCCTGGCTCTTTTCCGGGTGGAACTGGGTGCCCGCCACGTTGCCGCGTGCGACGATCGCGGTGATGTCGCCCGCATAATCCACATGCGCCAGCCGGTCGGCCGGATCAGTCACGCGGAAGTGGTAGGAGTGCACGAAATAGGCATGCTCGCCAGTGTTCACCCCCGCCAGCAGTGGATGGGGGTGGTCGATCACCAGGTCGTTCCAGCCCATGTGCGGCACCTTCAGCCGGGGATCGGCAGGGGTAATCCGCACGACCTCGCCCGCGATCCAGTCAAAGCCGGGGGTGTCCTCGTATTCCAGCCCGCGGGTGGCCAGCATCTGCATCCCGATGCAGATGCCCAGGAAGGGGCGGCCCCTTGCCGTCACCGCCTCGTCGATCGCCTCGAACAGGCCGGGCACCGCCAGCAGGGCCCGGCGGCAGGCGGGGAAGGCGCCGTCGCCCGGCAGCACGATGCGGTCGGCGCGGGCCACGTCCTCGGGGCGCGCGCTGACGATCACCTGGCCGCCGCCGGTTTCGGCGGCGACGCGCTCGAACGCCTTGGCGGCCGAGTGCAGGTTGCCGGAATCATAGTCGACAAGGACGGTCAGCATGGCGCGGCCCTCTCAGTCCTGCGGCGCCTCACAGCGTTCCCTTGGTCGAGGGGATCGCGTCGCCCTTGCGCGGGTCGGGTTCCACCGCTTCGCGCAGGGCCCGGGCGACCGCCTTGAAGGTCGCCTCGGCGATGTGGTGGCTGTTGATGCCGTGCAGCATGTCGATGTGCAGCGTGATCCCGCCGTGGGTTGTCAGCGCCTGAAAGAACTCGCGCACCAGTTCGGTGTCGAACGTGCCGATCCTGGCGGTGGGGAAGGGGACGTTCCACAGCAGATAGGGGCGGCCCGAGAGATCCAGCGCCGCGCGCACCTGCGCGTCATCCATCGGCAGGTGGCAGGCGCCATAGCGGCGGATGCCACGCTTGTCGCCCAGCGCCTTCGTCAGGGCCTGCCCCAGCGCGATGCCGGTATCCTCGACCGTGTGGTGGTCGTCGATGTGCAGGTCGCCCTTGGCGCGCACCGTCAGGTCGATCAGCGAATGGCGGGCCAGTTGTTCCAGCATGTGGTCGAAGAACCCGACCCCGGTCTGGATGTCATAGACCCCGGTTCCATCCAGATCGGCGCCAAGCGTGATCTGGGTTTCCGTGGTCCTGCGGGTGATCTCGGCCTTGCGCATCGGCGCCTCCAGCGGTTGCGGGGGCGTTATAGGCGCGCAGGCAGGGCCGGGGAAGCACCGATTTTCTGCGGCGCGACCACAGGGGCTGTTGGCCTGGGGGGCAAGGGAAGCACAAAGGGCACCCCGAAGGGTGCCCTGTTTGATCTGGAGCGGGCGAAGGGATTCGAACCCTCGACCCTAACCTTGGCAAGGTTATGCTCTACCCCTGAGCTACGCCCGCACTCCGTGCAGGGTCACTAGCGCATGTGCGCGGGGGGGGCAAGAGGCTCTGAACCGGGTTCGGCGGCTTTGTGATGGGCAGAGGGCCGAGGGGCAGGTGGGCGGGCCAGGCCGGGCCGCCGCCGGGCCAGCGCCTGCCGGCTGGCGCCATTTTCCGGCTTGCTGTAAGGCCCGTTCTGCATTCACACGGGTGATGGAGGGGCGGATGCGCTTCAAGCGGCTCGACATGAACCTGCTGCCTGCGCTGGACGTTCTGCTGCGGTTGCGGAATGTCTCGAAGGCGGCCGACGAGATGTGCATCACCCAATCGGCCATGAGCAATGCGCTGGGCCGGCTGCGGACCTTCTTCGACGATCCGCTGCTGATCCAGGTGGGCCGCCGGATGGAACTGTCGCCCTTTGCGCAGACCCTGCAGGGCCCGCTGCGCGATGTGATGATGCGGGTGGAAAGCACGGTCATCACAAGCCCGCATTTCGATCCTGCGACCAGCACGCGCGAGTTCTCGATCGTGCTGTCGGACTATTCGCTGGCGGTTCTGGGCGGCCCGCTGATGCAGCATCTGGCGGCCGAGGCGCCGGGCCTGCGGGTCAACCTGCGCCCGCAGGTGGCCGCGCCGGAACGGCTGCTGCAAAGCGGCGAGATCGATCTGATGGTCGTGCCGGAATATCTGGCCACCGCACCCCAGCCGCAGGAACTGCTGTTCGAGGATGCGCTGTGCGTCATCGTCTGCGCTGCGGGCGCGCATCGCGACGGGCTGGATGCCGACACCTTCCGACGTGCGCAGCATGTGGTGATGGAGCCGTTCTCCGGCCAGGAAAGCTATGCCTGGCGGGCGATGCGGCAGGCCGGGATCGATGCCGCGAAGGCGGTGTCGACCTATGCCTTCGGCTCGATTCCCGATCTGGTGCGGGGAAGCGACCGGATCGGCGTGATCCAGGAACGTCTGGCGCGCCGTGCCGTGGCCACCGGAAGGTTCCACAGCTTTGCCCTGCCGATTCCCCTGCCGCCGCTGCGCCAGTCGCTCCAGTGGCACGAGCACCGCAGCCGCGATCCGGGGCTGGTGTGGATGCGCGCGGCGCTGCGCACGGTGGCCAATCCCGAGGCCGAGACGGCGGCCCTGATCTGACCCCCCGGGGGCGTCAGATCGGGTCGATCAGCGCCACCACCGACCGGCCCATGATCGCCTGGTGTTCCTGATGGCTGCCGCCGGTCACCTCGATCTCTGACAGGCGGGCAGAGTTTTCCACCACCATCCGGCAGCGATCCCAGCGCCGGGCTTCATGCGCGGCGAAGGCAGTTGCGACATCGTCGGCCTTCGCAAGCTCTTCGGCCAGAACGACGCCGTCTTCCATGCCGATGCAGGCCCCGGCACCCAGGTGCGGCGTCGTCGCATGGGCGGCGTCGCCGATCAGCATCACCCGGCCGCGGTGCCAGGGCAGGGGCAACAGCAGCTTTTCCAGCGGGCGATAGATGATCTGGCTCTGCGGGCCCAGCCCGTTCTTCACCGCGGTCAGGACGGGCGAGGGGAATTGGTCGAGCAGTGCGCGCATCGCGGGCAACAGGGCCTCGGCGGGGATGCGGGCGCGCTCGGGCTGGTCTTCAGTGATGAAGATGTAGCTGCGTGTCCGGTCCACCGGGTTGATCCCTGCCTTCAGGCCCCGGACCATCCACATGGTCAGCGTCTCGACCTCGGCGGGGGTCGGCAGCTCCGCCCGCCAGACCGCCTGCCCCACATAGGTCGGGCTGGGGGCCCCGGGCATGATCGCCGCGCGGGTGGCCGAATAGAGGCCGTCAGCGCCGACCACGGCATCGTAAAGACCCGTGCTGCCGTCCGTGAAGGCCACCTGCACGCCGTCGGCCGTCTCGGTGAGGGTGGTGAAACTGCGCCCCAGCCGCACCCGGACGCCCGCCGCCCGGGTGGCTTCTGACAGGATGGCGGCCAGCGTCGGCCGCATGATGGCGGCATTTCCGGGCAGTGCGAGCCCCGGCGCGGGCGGTGTCGGCAGTCGCGCAATCTGCGAATCGTCTGCCGGGTTGCGGATCACGAGGCCGTCCGTCACCGCCCCTGTCTGGCAGAACCGATCCAGGATCCCCAGCGCCAGGAACACCCGCAGCGTGGCGCCGTGCAGGCTGATGCCCGCGCCGTAGTTGCGCCAGTCGGGGTCCATCTCGATCAGATCGACCTGCCAGCCGCCGCGCGCCAGCATGATGGCCGCCGACATCCCGGCAAAGCCGCCACCGATCACCAGACACTTGCCCTTCATCTCTCGCTTCCTCCCCGCCCTGCGACGTGGTCAGGCACGAGGATCGTTCCGTCCTCGTCCACATGCAGGGCAACCTTTGTCAATCTGCGGCCAAGGCAGGGACCGGCGATACAGTCCCCGCTGGCAATGTCGAACAGCGCGCCATGGGCATGGCATTCCAGATGGCGGCCGTCGCCGCTCAGATAGGCGTCGGTCCGCCAGGCCATCGGGGTCCCGCCGCGGTAATGCGGGCAGGCATCGGCATAGGCCAGAAGCTGCCCGTCATGCCAAAGCACGATGACGCGGCGCGGCGCGCCGGGCGCGGGCAGGAAGCCCCGCGTGGCGCCCTTGGGCACATCGTCGATGTGGCACAGGCGCAGCATCGCAGGCCGCCCCTGTTTCACTTGCCCTCGGGGCCGCCGCCCGGCGCCCATTTCTCGCGCCATTGCAGCAGGAAGATCTGCGATGCCTCGGGGCCCGACGGCGCCTCGCGCGCGACCCAGCTGTCATCGTGCTTGTCCATGTCGGCGTCGTATTCGACATGGCAGCCCAGCGGGCTGTTGAAATACCAGAACCAGTTCGACCCGAACTTGTGCCGACCCGGCCCCCAGAAGCTTTGATAGCCCTTGCGCGTGAACCGGCTGCCCGCCACCATCAGCTCGGTCGGGCCGCCCATGTGGAAGGCCAGATGCTCGCAGCCCTGCATGTACTCGGGGGTGCGGATGAAGAAGTGGGTGTGGTGGTCGTCGTTCGCCGCGGGCCGCAGGAAGGGGCCGGCGCCGGTCAGGACATCGGTGATCCGGAAGCCCAGCCGCCCGGTGTAGAAGGCCACGATCTTGTCCATGTCCGGCACGAAAAGCACGACATGGCTGAGCGAGCGCGGCCGTGCGGGCATGTCCTCCCAGACACCGATCTCGTTCGCGGCGCGCTGCGCGGGCGCGCCCGGGGCGTTGATCTTCTCGGCTGGCAGGTCAAGCGGGCGGCGGCGGGTGATCTGGACCTTCAGGTTGAAGCCAAGCGGGTCGCGGAACTCGATGGAACCGTCGGCCAGCCGCGTTACGCGGCGGTCCTTCGCCAGTTCGGCCTCGATCGCGTCGATCGCAGAGGCGTCGCGCACACCAAGCACCTGCTGGCGCAGCATCGACCGCGTGGACAGCGCCTCGGGCAGGCGCGGATCGTCGCGTTTGCGCAGGATGATGCCGGTTCCGTCAAGCGCCTCGTAGAGTCCGCCGGTCTCGTCCTGATCGACCGGCGCAAGCCCGAAGTCCTCCAGATACCGCTGCGCGCCGACAAGGTCGTCGACGCCAAAGACCAGATAATCCAGCCCGCTGATCTGCATGTCTCTCTCCTCCGACGGGGCGCGGTGGCGGTCCGCAGCGCCACGGCCGCGCCGGTTCCGCGCGATCCGGGCACCCGTGGTCCGGCCTGCGCCCGGATGATCCCCCGCTTCCCTCTAGTGCGGTGCAGAGGAATTGATGAAACGGATTCGATGAATTCCATCTATTCACTCCGGGAATGCCTTGGCGCAGATCCCGCGGCGCCGCGATCGCAACGGCGACGGTCCTGATGAATGGATTTGGTGAATTCTTGCGATCATGAATATCAATTTCAGGAATTCTACCGGATGTGACTAGCTTGCCCGCATGGGAGCAGGCGGTGCCGTGACGGGTCGTTTCGACGATCCGGGTGCCGAGGGACATCGGCGCCTGACGGCGACCATCGGCGCTTGCGCAACAGGGCAGACGCGGCCCGCCCGCGCGGCCGGTGGCCTGCGGCAGGACCATCTGGGAGGGACTGATGACGGACTTTCGAAACACGATGGCGGCCGCGCTCGGGATCGCGGGGCTTGCACTGGTCGGCGCGACCGCCGCGCAGGCGGTCGAGAACGGAACGCTGCAATATCCGGCGGGATCGTCGGGCTTCACTTCGGCCGCCTTGCCGCCGATGCCCGGGTTCTACTTCCTGTCGCAGACCTCGTTCAGCAGCGCCGACCGCCTGAACGACGCGCATGGCGACAAGCTGCCGATCCCCTTCAAGCTGGGCGCGGCCGCGCAGACGCTGCGCGGGCTTTACGTCAGCAACCAGCAGGTGCTTGGGGGCCAGGTCTGGGGCCAGGTGGTGCTGCCGCTGGTCAATCTCGATCTGACCACGCCGGCCGGCAAGGGCAGCGACTTCTCGCTGGCCGATGTCACCGGCACGGTCGGGCTTGTCTGGCACCTCAGCCGCAGTTCCACGGTCGCGGCCGGGCTGGATGTCGTCTTCCCCACCGGCAGCTATTCCGCCAGCCGGATCGCCAATGTCGGGCAGAACCATGGCTCGCTGCAGCCGACGGTGGCCTATCACTACACCGCCCCGAGCGGATGGGAGTTCGCAGCCTCGCTGCGCGCGATCTTCAACGACCGCAATGACGCCACCGACTACAAGAGCGGCGATGTCATCGTTGCCGATTACGCGGTGGGCTACAAGGTCGGCGACTTCTGCTATGGCGTCTCGGGCTACTACCTGAAGCAGATCAGCGACGACACCGGCCCGACCGCGCCGCCCGGCGGCAACCGCGCCGAGGGCTTCGGGATCGGCCCGTCGATCAGCTATGTTCCCAACCCCGCCACGATGATCACGCTTTCCCTCCAGAATGATCTGGTCGCGCGCAACCTGCCGCAGGGCACCACCCTGCAGCTTGCCGCGACGCTGCACTTCTAGGCGCGCGCGGCGCATCCCACCCCCCGGCCGATCCCGGCCGGGGCAACCGGAAAGGGTATGGCATGACTTCGGGAAAACTGGGCGCAAGCGCCCTTGCCGCGCTGCTGGTGGCGCATTGCGCGGGCATGCTGGATCTGGTGGCGCTGCCGGTCTGGGTCGGCGCTCTGGTCGAGCGGTTCGGATTTTCACCCCGCAGCGCCGGGATGCTGGCCACGCTGTTCCTGCTGGGCGCGGTGGTGGCCAGCCTGCTTGTCGCGCCGCGCTTCCACCGGCTGCGGCCGGGGGTCCTGAGCCCGGTGGCCTTTGCCCTGTCGGCCCTGGCCTTCGCGCTGGCCGCGACGCGCAGCGATCTGGGATCGCTTGCCGTCCTGCATCTGCTGGCGGGTCTCTGCACCGGCACGGCGCTGAGCGCGGTGCATGGCACGATGGGCCGCACCGCGCGCCCGCACCGGGTCTTTGCGCTGGCCGGGGTTGCGGTCGGGGCGCTGGGGGTTGTCATGCTGGGGGTGCTGCCGCAGATCATGATCGTGGCGGGGGGGCATGCGCTGTTCGTGGCCTTCGCGCTGGCGATGGCCGCAGCGGCGGCCGCCACGGCCCTGGCCTTCCCGAAGCCCGAGACGCTGCTGGCGGCCCAGTCCCACAGCCTGTCCGGCGTGGGCCGCGGCGTCTGGCTGATCATTCTGGGGATCAGCACCATGACGCTGAACCAGGCGATGGTGTTCAGCTTCGTCGAGGTGATCGGCAAGATGCGCGGCTATCCCACGGGGCAAGTCCTGGGCGTGCTGATCGCGCTGGGGCTGGTGAACTTCGCGCTGGCCGCGCCGCTTGCGGTGGTGCTGGAACATCGCATCCGGGCCGAGACGGTGGTGCGCCTGGGCCCCGCGGTGCAGGCGGTCTTTGCGCTGGTCGTCACCGGCTCGGGGGTGTTCCCGCTTTGGGCACCGGTCGCGGCAAGCTTCGTTGCGGTGCAGATCTTCACCCATACCTTCGCCTTCGGCCTGCTGGCGCGGATCGAGCCGACGGGCCGCGCGGTGGCGGCAACCCCGGCCATGCTGATGTCGGGGGCGGCGCTGGGCCCGATCCTGGGCGGCGCGCTGGCCGAGGCTTTCGGCTACCAGGCGCTGGGATATGTCGCGGTGGTGATCGCGCTGATCTCGGTCGTTCTCTTCTCTCTCGGCTGTGCGGACGGCCGGGGCCGACCGGTGGCGGCCTGACCGCCCGACCTTCCGCGTTGCCGACCCAAAGGAACCCTGACCCATGGCAATGTTCGACTATTTTCCCAACTATGTCTGGAACCTGACCGTTGCCATCGCGCTGGCCAGCGGTGGCGAGATGGGCGAGATCATGGACATGTGCCAGCCGCTGCGCAGCCGCGCCCAGGCGGGCGAGGATGTCGGAACGGCCGATTTCCTGCGCGCCTGGGTTGCGGTGGCCGAGCGGCTGGAGGGACTGGCGGCCGAGGATGTGGCGGCCGGGCGGCTGCTGTCGTCGGGTGACAAGCTGAAGCGCGCGGCGCTTTACTACATCCTGGCCGAACGCATGCAGGCGGCGGGCAGCGAGGGTCGGATAGAGACCTATCGCAAGGGGCTTGCGGCCTTTCTCGCGGGAACGGCGCAATCGGGGGATCGGGTCTCGCGCTTCGAAATCCCCTACGGCGGCAACACGATCCCGGTTCTCTATACCCCCGCCGAAGGGGTCGAGGGGCCCGCGCCCGCGGTCGTCTACCTGAACGGGCTCGATAGCTGCAAGGAACTGCTCTACTGGTCGTTCCTGCCGCATGCTCTGGCGCGGCGGGGGATCGCCACGCTCTGCGTCGATCAGCCGGGCACCGGCGAAAGCCTGCGCCTGCAGGGCATGACCGCACATCACGACAGCGAGGCCTGGGGCACGCCGGTGTTCGACTGGCTGGCCGCCCGCCCCGATGTCGATGCCGCCCGGATCGGCATCACCGGCATTTCGCTGGGCGGCTACTACGCCCCGCGGGTCTGCGCCTTCGAGCCCCGCTTCGCCTCCGGCGCGGTCTGGGGGGCGAACCACAACTGGGCCGAGGTGCAGGCGCGGCGGCTGCGGCGCGAGGGCGAAAACCCGGTGCCGCATTACTGGAACCACGTCATGTGGGTGTTCGGGGCGAAGGACATGGATGACTTCTTCGCCAAGGCGCGCGGCATGTGCCTGGATGGCGTGATGGACCGGATCCGGGTGCCCTTCCTGATCACCCATGGCGCACAGGACCGCCAGATCAGCCCCGATTACGCGCAGCAAAGCTACGACCAGTTGGTGAACTCTACCCGGCGGGAGCTGAAGATCTTTACCGAACGCGAGGGGGGCGTGGAGCATGTCGGCGCCGACAACATGAGCTTCGGTCGAAGCTACATCGCCGACTGGTTTGCCGAGACGCTCGGCGGGCGGCTGGGGTGAGGCGATGAAACTTGCGACCTTGCCGGATGGCACCCCCGACGGGCGGCTGCATCTTGTCAGCCGCGACCTGGCGCGCTCGGCGCCCGCCCAAGGGGCGCTGACCCTTCAGGCGCTTCTGGCGGATTGGGACGGGCTCGCCCCGGTCCTGGCCCGGCAGGCCGAGCCGCTTGAGGCGGGGGGCGGTGCCCCCTTCGATCCGGCCACCGCGATGGCGCCGCTGCCCCGCGCCTGGCAATGGCTTGATGCCTCGGCCTTCGACAGCCACGGCGCGCTGATGCAGAAGGTCTTTGGCCTTGACCCCAATCCGCCCGGGCGCCCGCTGATGTATCAGGGCCTGTCGGACCGCTTCCTGGGCCCGGCCGAGGATGTGCCGCTGCCGTCCGAGGCGGATGGCATCGACTTCGAGGGCGAATTCGGCGTGATCTGCGATACCGTGCCGATGGGGGCCACGGCGGCCGAGGCGCGGGCGCATATCCGGCTGGTGGTGCAGATCAACGACTGGTCGCTGCGCAGCCTTGCGCCGATCGAGATGAAGACGGGCTTTGGCTGGATCCAGGCCAAGCCCGCCTGTTCGATGGCCCCGGTCGCCGTCACGCCAGACGAGCTGGGCGGGGCCTGGCGCGACGCGCGGGTGGATCTGCCGCTGCATGTGGCCTGGAACGGCAGCCGCTTTGGCGCCGCCGAGGGCTATCCGATGCGCTATGGCTTCGATGCGCTGCTGGCCCATGCCGCCTACAGCCGCGCCCTTGTCGCGGGAACCGTGCTGGGCTCTGGCACCGTGTCGAACGAGGATTACCGCACCGTCGGGTCGTCCTGCATCGCAGAGCGGCGGGCGATCGAGATGCTGGAGCATGGGGCCGCGCAGACGGGCTACATGCGCTTTGGCGACCGGGTGCGGATGGAATGCCGCCTGCGCGACGGCACGCCCCTGTTCGGGGCGATCGACCAGCGCGTGATCCCCGCCGCACGGAGACCTGCATGACCCGCAAGATCATCGACCTTTCTGTCACCCTGACCGACCGTTTCCGGTCTGACCCGCCGGGGCTTGGCCCGCAGATCACCTACATGGATCACGACGCGGGGGCGCTGGAATACCAGACGATGTTCGGCATCCCGGTCGAGCACCAGCTTGACGGCAAGGGCGCCGCCGTCGAGCGGCTGACGCTTTCGACCCATAACGGCACGCATCTGGATGCGCCGTGGCATTACCATCCGACGATGGACAACGGCGCGCGGGCCCTGACGATCGACGAGATTCCGCTGGAATGGTGCATCGGCCCGGGGGTCAAGCTGGACTTTCGCGCGATGCCCGCGGGCCATGTCGTCACCGCGTCCGAGGTCGAGGCCGAACTTGACCGGATCGGCCATGTTCTTCGCCCCGGCGACATCGTGCTGGTGAACACCGCCGCCGGCGCGCTTTACGGCACCGATGGCTATGTCGCGGCCGGCTGCGGCATCGGGCGCGAGGCGACGCTGTGGATGACGGCGCGCGGGATGCGGGTGTGCGGCACCGACGCCTGGAGCTGGGACGCGCCGCTGATGCAGACCGCGCGCAAGGCCGCGGCGACCGGCGACTGGGCGCTGTTCTGGGAGGGGCACAAGGCCGGCGCCGAGACGGTCTATTGCCACATGGAAAAGCTTGCCAATCTGGAAAAGCTGCCCGCGACGGGGTTCGAGGTCATGTGCTTTCCGGTGAAGGTCGACCGCGGATCGGCCGGCTGGTGCCGTGCGGTGGCGGTTCTGACCACGCCCTGAGGCCCGGGCCGACCGCGCGCACCTGCAATGGCAGGGTGGCCCGGCGGCCCGGCCACGCCTTTTCCCATCGGCAACGACAGAAGCCACGCCTCGGCGGCTTCTGTTTTCGTTACCCTGATCCTGCTGGAAAATTGGAGCGGGCGAAGGGATTCGAACCCTCGACCCTAACCTTGGCAAGGTTATGCTCTACCCCTGAGCTACGCCCGCGTCCTTGGGTAGGCGGTCAGATATAAAGTCCGCGGGGCGCCCGCAAGGGGAAAAATGCCGCTGCCGCAAAATCATCCGCGTCGCCGCTTCTGCCGGATGAGGTTCAGCGCCTCGACCCCGCCCGCAAAGATCATCGCCGCATAGATGAAGCCGCGATCGATGTGGAAATGCATGCCATCGGCGGCCAGCGCCATGCCGACCATGACCAGGAACGCCAGTGCCAGCATCTTGGTCGACGGGTGCCCCTCGATGAACCGCGCGATCGGCTCTGATGCGACCATCATGATCAGGATGGCCACCACCACGGCGGCGATCATCACCGGCACATGCTCGGCGATGCCGACCGCGGTGATCACGCTGTCGAGCGAAAAGACAAGGTCAAGCATCATGATCTGAAGGATCGTGGCCCAGAACGTGGCCTTGCCGCCAACGTGGGAATCGTGCGCAACCCCCTCCATCTCGGAAAAGATCTCGGTGGTGGCCTTCCAGAT
Organism: Pseudomonadota bacterium; assembly: GCA_021845805.1. Taxonomy (GTDB): domain Bacteria; phylum Pseudomonadota; class Alphaproteobacteria; order Rhodobacterales; family Rhodobacteraceae; genus Solirhodobacter. The sequence continues at coordinate 26,758 of JAJZVD010000002.1, forward strand.
CAGGAACGCGCCGCCCGCGATCAGGATCACGTCGCGCCAGGTCAGGGCGAAGCCGCGGACGGTCACGAAGGGCTGGCCCAGCGACATGATCCAGGTGATCGAGAACAGCAGCGCCACACGCAGCACCAGCGCGCCGACAAGCCCGAGGAAGCGCGCCCGCGCGCGCTGGTCGCGCGGAAGCCGCGATGCGGCGATGGAAATGAAGATGACGTTGTCCACCCCCAGAACGATTTCCAGCACCGTCAGTGTCAGGAACGACAGCCAGACCGAGGGATCGGCAAGAAACTCAAGCATCAGGAACTCCGCGGGTACGCGCTAGGGGATCGGCTGGCCGGGGCGGCCTGTTCGCACCGAGTATCGCGGCTTGCGCCCTAGAGCGCCAGCCCCAGGCAGAGGAGCGCGAGCACCCCGAGCGCGGCGAAGGTGGCAACCATCCCGAGCCTGCGCAAGGCCGATACTTCGGGGTCCGATCCCAGGCCGATGGCATGGCTGATGCGGCCGGCGACCAGCGCCACGCCGCAAAGGTGAAGCCAGAGGGGCGCCGCCCCCGACAGTTCGGCGACGGCCAGCAGCAGGACGCCGAAGGGCGCGTATTCGGCGCAGTTGCCCTGCACGCGGATGCGCCGCATCAGCAGGGCATCGCCGCCATCGCCCAGGCTGACATGGGCCGAGATCCGGCGCGCGATGACCCGCGCCGAAAGCGCGATGAACAGGACCGCCAGAAGACCGGCGTAGATCGGTGTGACGTGCAGCAAGCAAACCTCCTGTTCCGGCAACGCTGCGGACAGGTTGCCGGAATCGGCGCGGATAGCCAGAGGCTGTGCGGCCTATTCCAGCTCGATCAGCAGATCTTTGGCGTCGACCTGCGCCCCGGGGCTGACGTGGACGGCCTTCACCACGGCGGCGCGGTCGGCGTGGATGCCGGTTTCCATCTTCATCGCCTCGATGGTCAGAAGCAGGTCGCCCGCGTTCACCTTCTGGCCGATCGACACCCCGACCGAGGCGATGACGCCCGGCATCGGCGCGCCAAGCTGGCCGGGGTTGCCCTCCTGCGCCTTGGGGCGTGCCTTGCTGGTGGCCTTGGCGGCGCGGTTCGGCACCCGGATCACGCGGGGCTGGCCGTTCAGTTCGAAGAACACCCGGACATCGCCGTCTTCATGGGTTTCGCCCACCGCCTGAAGCCGGATCTCCAGCGTCTTGCCGGGGTCGATCTCGACCGCGATCTCCTCGCCGGGCTGCATCCCGTAGAAGAAGGTCAGCGTGGGCAGGGTGCGCACCGGGCCATAGGCCTTGTGGCGGCCCATGTAGTCGAGGAACACCTTGGGATACATCAGGTAGCCGTTCAGATCCTCGTCATCGACCCTGAAGCCGCCGAGGTCCTTCGACAGGGCCGCGCGCGTGGCCTCCATGTCGACCGGGGGCAGGTGCCTGCCCGGGCGGTCGGTCATCGGCGCCTCGCCCTTCAGCACCTTCTTCAGGATGCCTTCGGGCCACCCGCCCGGGGGCTGGCCCAGGTTGCCCCGCATCATGTCCACGACGGACTCGGGGAAGGCCACCTCGATGGCCGGGTCTTCGACCTGCGCGCGGGTCAGGCCCTGCGCCACCATCATCAGCGCCATGTCGCCCACCACCTTGGACGAGGGCGTGACCTTCACGATGTCGCCGAACATCCGGTTCACGTCGGCATAGGTCTGGGCCACCTCGTGCCAGCGGTCCTCCAGCCCCAGGCTGCGGGCCTGCGCCTTGAGGTTGGTGAACTGGCCCCCCGGCATCTCGTGCAGGTAGACCTCGGAGGCGGGCGCGGGCAGGCCGCTCTCGAAGGCGGCGTATTGCGCGCGCACCTGTTCCCAGTAGTTCGAGATCCGCCGGATCGCCGCGATGTCGAGCCCGGTATCGCGCGGCGTGTTGCGCAGCGCCTCGACGATCGAGCCCAGACAGGGCTGCGAGGTGCCGCCCGAGAAGGCATCCATCGCCGCATCCACCGCATCCACCCCGGCCTCGGCTGCCGCCAGGATGGTGGCCGCCGCCACGCCCGAGGTGTCATGGGTGTGGAAGTGGATGGGCAGCCCCACCTCGGCCTTCAGCGCGCGCACAAGAAGGCTGGCGGCGGCGGGTTTCAGCAGGCCCGCCATGTCCTTCAGGCCCAGCACATGCGCCCCGGCATCCCGCAGCGCCTTGCCCATGTCGACATAGTAGCGCAGGTCGTACTTGGCTCGCGCGGGGTCCAGGATGTCGCCGGTGTAGCAGATCGCCGCCTCGCACAGCTTGTCGGCCTCGATCACCGCGTCCATCGCCACGCGCATGTTCTCGACCCAGTTCAGGCTGTCAAACACGCGGAACACGTCCACCCCGGTCACGGCGGCCTGCCGGACGAAAGCCTGCACCACGTTGTCGGGGTAGTTGGTGTAGCCCACCCCGTTCGAGGCGCGCAGCAGCATCTGGGTCATCACGTTGGGCAGGCGCTCGCGGATGTCGCGCAGGCGCTGCCAGGGGCATTCCTGCAGGAACCGATAGGCCACGTCGAAGGTGGCACCGCCCCAGCATTCCACTGAGAACAGCTCGGGCAGGTTGGCGGCATAGGCGGGCGCCACGCGGATCATGTCGATCGAGCGCATCCGGGTGGCCAGCAGGCTCTGGTGTCCGTCGCGCATGGTCGTGTCGGTCAGCAGAAGCTTCTTCTGCGCGGCCATCCAGTCGGCCACCGCCTTCGGCCCCTTGTCCTGCAAGAGCTGCCGGGTGCCCGGCGGCGGGGTGTCCAGCTTCAGGGCAGGGGGCTTGGGCGCCTTGACCTCGGCCGCAGGCCGGGCGCGGCCTGCGGTTTCAGGGTGTCCGTTCACCGTGATGTCGGCGATGTAGGTCAGGATCTTCGTCGCCCGGTCGCGCCGCTTGCGGAAGTTGAAGAGCCCCGGCGTCGTGTCGATGAACTTGGTGGTGTAGGTGTCGTCGAGGAAGGTCGGGTGCTTCAGCAGGTTGATGACGAATTCGATGTTCGTTGCCACCCCCCGGATGCGGAATTCGCGCAAGGCCCTGTCCATCCGCGCGATCGCCTTTTCGGGCGTCTGGGCATGGGCGGTCACCTTGACCAGAAGCGAATCGTAATAGCGGGTGATGACCGATCCCGAATAGGCGGTGCCGCCATCCAGCCGGATGCCGTTGCCGGTGGCCGAGCGGTAGGCGGTGATGCGGCCGTAGTCGGGGATGAAGTTGTTCATCGGGTCTTCGGTGGTCACCCGGCATTGCAGCGCGTGGCCGTTCAGCGCCACCCCCGCCTGATCCGGCACCCCCGTGGCTTCGGCCAGCGTCCTGCCTTCGGCGATCAGGATCTGGGCCTGCACGATGTCGATGCCCGTCACCTCTTCGGTGACGGTGTGTTCCACCTGCACGCGGGGGTTCACCTCGATGAAGTAGAACCGGCCCGAGTCCATATCCATCAGGAATTCGACCGTGCCCGCGCATTCATAGTTCACATGCGCGCAGATCCGGCGGCCCAGCTCGCAGACCTCGGCGCGCTGTTCGGCGGACAGGTAAGGCGCGGGCGCGCGTTCGACCACCTTCTGGTTCCGCCGCTGCACGGTGCAGTCGCGTTCCCACAGGTGATAAAGGTTGCCATGCTTGTCGCCCAGGATCTGCACTTCGACATGGCGGGCGCGCAGGATCATCTTTTCCAGATAGCCTTCGCCGTTGCCGAAGGCGGCCTCGGCCTCGCGGCGGCCCTCGCGCACCTTCTCGGCCAGCTCGTCGGGCCCGTTGATCGGCCGCATCCCGCGCCCGCCGCCGCCCCAGCTTGCCTTCAGCATCAGCGGATAGCCGATCGCCGCCGCCTCGCGGCGGATCGCGTCGAAGTCGTCGCCCAGCACCTCGGTCGCGGGGATCACCGGCACGCCCGCGGCCATCGCCACGCGCCGCGCGCTGGCCTTGTCGCCAAGGGCGCGCATGGTGGTGGCCTTCGGGCCGATGAAGGCGATGCCCGCGGCGTCGCAGGCTTCCACGAACTCGGGGTTTTCCGACAACAGGCCATAGCCCGGATGGATCGCGTCGGCGCCGCACATCTTGGCCACGCGGATGATTTCCGGGATCGACAGATAGGCCTGCACCGGCCCCAGCCCCGCGCCGATGCGATAGGCCTCGTCAGCCTTGAAGCGGTGCAGCGAAAGCTTGTCTTCCTCGGCATAGACGGCGACCGTCTTCTTGCCCAGTTCGTTGGCCGCCCGCATCACGCGGATGGCGATTTCGCCCCGATTGGCAACGAGGATCTTGCGAAAACCGGCCATGCGCTCCCCCGCGGAAAGGTCCGAACAGTTGCGCCACTCTAGGGGCGCTGCGGTGCAGCGCAAGACTCTCTCGCGGCGCAAAGTGAGAGTTTTGCGACGGGGCCATGACCGCCTCGCGAAACATCGGTCAGCCCGTCTGACCCAACCTCTGGCCCGCGCGCGCCATGTCCGGTTGTCGAAACCCCGGCCCCGCCCGATGCCGCCGCCCTTTCCGGGGCGCAGGCCACGGCCGCCATCGAGACGGCAGATGCCGCACCGGCGTTGCGAACAATCTGCGAACGAAGCTTTAACTCCGCCCGCCTCCGCGCTAGACTGGCTGTCATGAACAGCCCCGACGAACAGGACGCCTTCGAGGCCGCCGCCCGCCTGCCGCTGTCGGCCCGCGCGATGGCCGCGCGGCCCGCGCCCTATCTGGACGACCTGAACCCCGCGCAGCGCGCGGCGGTCGAGGCGCTGGACGGCCCGGTTCTGATGCTGGCGGGCGCGGGCACCGGCAAGACCAAGGCGCTGACCGCCCGCATCGCGCATCTTCTGACCACCGGACGTGCCCGCCCGAACGAGATCCTTGCCGTGACCTTCACCAACAAGGCCGCGCGCGAGATGAAGGACCGCGTGGGCCGCCTGCTGGGCGCCGCGGTGGAGGGGATGCCGTGGATGGGCACCTTCCATTCCATCAGCGTCAAGATGCTGCGGCGTCATGCGGAACTGGTGGGGCTGAAATCCTCGTTCACCATTCTTGATACCGACGACCAGATCCGCCTGCTGAAACAGGTGATCGCGGCGGCCGACATCGACGAGAAACGCTGGCCCGCCCGCCAGCTTGCCGGGCTGATCGACCACTGGAAGAACCGCGCCTGGACCCCGGAGAAGGTGCCCAGTTCCGAGGCCTCGGCGTTCAACAACCGCGGAACCGAGCTTTACGCCGCCTATCAGGACCGCCTGCGCACGCTGAACGCCACCGATTTCGGCGACCTTCTGCTGCATATGGTCACCATCTTTCAGGCCCATCCCGATGTGCTGGCGCAATACCAGCGATGGCTGCGCTACATCCTGGTGGACGAGTATCAGGATACCAACGTGGCCCAGTACCTGTGGCTGCGGCTTCTGGCGCAGGCGCATCGTAACATCTGCTGCGTCGGCGATGACGACCAGTCGATCTACGGCTGGCGCGGCGCCGAGGTGGGCAACATCCTGCGGTTCGAGAAGGACTTCCCCGGCGCAAAGGTGATCCGGCTGGAGCAGAACTACCGATCCACCGCCCATATCCTTGGCGCGGCCTCGGGCGTCATCCGGGCCAACGCGGGGCGGCTGGGCAAGGAGCTGTGGACCGAGGCGCAGGAGGGCGAGAAGGTTCGCCTGATCGGCCATTGGGACGGCGAGGAAGAGGCGCGCTGGATCGGCGAGGAGATCGAGCGGCTGGCCAAGGGGCGGCGCGGCGAGGAACCGCTCAGCCTTGACGGCATGGCCATCCTCGTCCGCGCCAGCCACCAGATGCGCGCCTTCGAAGACCGCTTCCTGACCATCGGCCTGCCCTATCGCGTGATCGGCGGCCCGCGGTTCTACGAGCGGCAGGAAATCCGCGACGCGATGGCCTATTTCCGCCTTGCGGTCAGCCCGGATGACGATCTGGCCTTTGAACGGGTGGTGAACCTGCCCAAGCGCGGCATCGGCGACAAGGCGCAGCAGACCATCCAGCGGGTCGCGCGCGACAACGGCGTGACCCTGTTCGAGGGCGCGGCGATCCTGTTGCAGGACGGCGGCATGGCGGGCAAGGCGGCCGGGCAGCTTCGCGCCTTCCTGTCGGGCATCGCGCGCTGGCACGCGGTGACGCTGCGCGAGGGGCACAACCACATCGAGCTGGCCGAGACGATCCTCGAGGAATCGGGCTATACCACCATGTGGCAGCAGGACAAGACGCCCGAGGCGCCGGGGCGGCTCGACAACCTCAAGGAGCTGGTGAAGGCGCTGGAGCAGTTCGAGAACCTGCAAGGCTTCCTGGAACACGTCGCGCTGATCATGGACAACGAGACCGAGGAGCAGGGCGCCAAGGTCTCCATCATGACCCTGCACGCCGCCAAGGGGCTCGAGTTTCCCGCCGTCTTCCTGCCGGGCTGGGAAGACGGGCTGTTTCCCAGCCAGCGCAGCATGGACGAAAGCGGTCTGAAGGGGTTGGAAGAGGAACGGCGGCTGGCCTATGTGGGCATCACCCGCGCCGAGGACCTGTGCACCATCTCCTTTGCCGCCAACCGCCGGGTCTATGGCCAGTGGCAATCCGCGCTGCCGTCCCGCTTCATCGACGAACTGCCCGAAGAGCATGTCGAGGTGCTGACGCCCCCCGGCCTCTACGGCGGCGGCTATGGCGCGGCGGCGCCGATGGCGTCGAGCCTCGAAAGCCGGGCGGTGCGTGCCGATGTCTACAACTCGCCGGGCTGGAAGCGGATGCAGGACAACAGCACCCGCCGCCCCGTCAGCCAGCCGCGCGAGGCGCGCACCTCGGTCATCGACCTCGAGGCCGTTTCGGCCTTCACCGAGGGCGACCGGGTGTTCCACCAGAAATTCGGCTACGGCACCGTCAGCTTCATCGAGGGCGACAAGCTCGATGTGGATTTCGACAAGGCGGGGGCGAAGAAGATCGTGGCGCGGTATCTGGTGCCCGCCGACCGGGCCGACGACATCCCGTTCTGACGCCGCCGCCACAGGGCGCCCTCGCTCCGCACAAACCCCCGACCCAGGCCCCGCGGGAAACCGCGCCGCCCGCGTTCCGACGTGTCCGGCGCGGGTCGGCCGGGGTGCGCCGCGCATTCCGCAGAATGGCGCGATCTGCCCCGGCGGGGCGCGACACGCCTTGTGCAAATGAAAACGGCGGCGCCCCGGGGAGGAGGAGGGGCGCCGCCGTGCACACGATCAGCCCAGGGAGGAGGAGGGGCCGTCGGTTCGATCCGGGGTCTGTTGGCCCCGTATGGGTCGGCGGCAGCGCCAGGGAGGAGGAGGGCGCTGCCGCCAGGTACGCTTGGCCCAGGGAGGAGGAGGGGCCGCACGTTCCGGCCGGGACTTTCGCCCCGAATGAGAGGGGTGGTGGCGCCCAGGGAGGAGGACGGGCGCCACCACCGCGTCACGATCGGCCCGGGGAGGAGGAGGGGCCTTTCGCGTCACGCTCGGGGTCTGATCTAGGTGACCGGACCCGGAAGAGAAAGGGCGGCGACATCAGGGAGGAGGAGGATGCCGCCGCCAGATGAGGAAGACCCAGGGAGGAGGAGAGGGCCTTCCAAACCTTGAAACCTACTTGCCGTTGGCCGCCTGCAGCGCCACACGGTTGATCATCGAACGGTGGATGCCCAGATCCGCCAGGTCGCGGTCGGACAGTTCGCTCAGTTCGTCGAGGGTCTGGCGATAGACCCGGCGGCGCGCAGCGCCTTCGTTCCATGCCCGAACCATTGCCGCGATGCGGTCACGCAGGCCGAAACTGGCGGCGCGAGAGGTATTTGCATAGGCCATGTCGGTTGCCTCGCTCTTTTCTTGCAGGGCATCTTGTTGCCCCTGTTGTCGCTAACATACCCCGATGCTGCAGTTGCACAATGGACCGTTTGGTCAACGCCGCCATGCGGCAAATGCATAACGTATACTGACCTAATTTGTCGCTGCAATTCAGGGGTTTGCCTGTTTCTTGATCAGCGGGTAAAGCGTCTCTTGCGCTGGGCACGAAAGCGCGGATGTTATGCAACGAATGGGTAACATCCCGATGTCACGGAGGCGAAGATGGCGCTGACGCGCGAGGCCGTTCTGGCCGAACTGAAGCGGCTTGCCCTGCCGGGCGGTGGGGATCTGGTGTCGGCGGACCTTGTTCGGGCCCTGACGATCGAGGGGGGGGCGGTGCGATTCGTCATCGAGGCCCCCGATGTCGATGCCGCGCACAAGCTCGAGCCGATCTCGCGCGCGGCGGAAGAGATGATCCGCCGGATGCCCGGCGTCACCTCGGCCAGCGCGATCCTGACGGCACATGGCCCCGCCCCCAAGGCGCCGCCGCCCCAGTTGAAGATCGGCGGCCACCCGACCCCGCAGGAAGGCGGGCCGCAGAAGGTGTCGGGGGTGGACCGGATCCTGGCCATCGCCTCGGGCAAGGGCGGGGTGGGCAAGTCCACCGTCGCGTCGAACCTTGCGGTGGCGCTGGCGCGGCAGGGGCGGCGGGTCGGCCTGCTGGATGCCGACATTTACGGCCCCTCGCAGCCGCGGATGATGGGGGTGACGACCCGTCCCGACGCGCCGGACGGCAAGACGATCATCCCGCCCAAGGCGCATGGCGTCACCATGATGTCGCTGGGCCTGCTGCTGAAGGAAGATCAGGCGGTCATCTGGCGCGGGCCGATGCTGATGGGGGCGTTGCAGCAACTGCTGACCCAGGTGGCCTGGGGCAAGCTTGACGTGCTGATCGTGGACCTGCCGCCGGGCACCGGCGACGTGCAACTGACGCTGGGGCAGCGCACCCAGGTGACCGGGGCGGTGATCGTCTCGACCCCGCAGGACATTGCCCTGCTGGACGCGCGCAAGGCGATCAACATGTTCCAGACCCTGAAGACGCCGATCCTCGGGCTGATCGAAAACATGTCGACCTATGTCTGCCCCAACTGCGGCCACGAGGCGCATATCTTCGGTCATGGCGGTGTGGCGGCCGAGGCGCGCAAGTTGGGGGTGCCGCTCCTGGGCGAGATACCCCTCAGCCTCGATGTGCGGGTTGCGGGCGATGCGGGCACTCCGATCGCCGCGGGCGATGGACCGGTGGCCGAGGCCTATGCCCGGATCGCGGCCCGCCTGATCGCCGGCGGCATGGCCTGATTGCCCCCTTGCGGGGGCGGTCACACCGCCTCCGCGCGAATCACCCCGGCTTTATCCCGGGTGATCCGGCCGTGACCCGGCCCCGTCATCCTTTATCCCGCTGACGTGCCGCCCCGGCCCGCGTGTTTCGTGGGCCGCGATGGAGTCTGGCCCCACCGCGCATGGGATGCATTCCATTCCAACATGTGGGTGATCTGCCGTATGTCGCCACAATCTGTAGTCAAACCCGCCTGCCAGGGCTGTCGCAAGTGTCCGCCAGACAAGGACTTTCTGGCATCTAGTGGGGCTAAAACCCATACAAGACCATTGCGCGGCATCAGAATCCATGTCATGAAGGCTGCAAGATGAAGGACGGGCAGGCGAGGGGCACCAAGACCCCACAAACTGAGGCAGGTTTCGACAGGCCCCCCTTACATCGATGAGTGAAGAGATCCGGCGCGCGGGCGAGCAGACATCCCCCCAGGTGGCGCGTGCAGCCGGACAGACCCAGCGATGGGACGAGGGCGGCGGTTCGGGCAGTGGCAGCAGCCCGGCCGCCGTTTTCATTCCAGGGCCGGGATGGGAACAGACGGCGGTAGGAGCGTGGTCGCGTGGCCACCATGTTCAGCGGAACGTTCGACCCGAAGGTGGACCCGAAAGGCCGGGTGTCCATCCCCAGCGAATTCCGCGCGGTGCTTCTTGCGGGCGGACCCGCGGATGACAAGGGGCGCCCCGTGCTGCACCTTGGTGTCGGCACCGCCGAGGCCGGTTACCTTGAAGGCTTTTCCACCCAGGAAATCGAGGCGCTGCGCGCCGACATCCGGCATCTGAAGCGTGGCTCGCCGCGGCGCGCGCAGCTCGAGTATTTCTACTTCGCCAATACCTCGCCGGTGCAGATCGACGAGAACGGCCGCATCTCGATCCCCCAGACGCTGCGCGACCAGCTTGGCCTGGGCGAGGATGCCCGCTTCGTGGGGTACGGCGAACGGTTCGAGATCTGGAACCGCGATACCTACGTGCAGGTCCGCGGCAAGTCGATCAGCGGCCTGATCCAGGCCCACGGGCCTGGCTACAGCCCCTTTGCCCTGTTCGACGAGGACGACGAGGAGCGGGCATGATGGCCGCGCCGGTCGGGGCCGGGGCCGCCGCGCCGCACATTCCGGTTCTGCTTGGCCCGCTGCTGAAGGTCGTGGCCCCCGTCACCGGCACCTGGGTCGATGGCACGTTCGGCGCGGGCGGCTACAGTCGCGGCCTGCTTGAGGCGGGCGCCGCGCGGGTCATCGGGATCGACCGCGATCCGCTGGCGTTCCAGATGGCCTTGCCCTGGGCCGGCGGCTATGGCGACCGGCTGCGGCTGGTGCAGGGCAATTTCGCCGACCTCGATACGCTGGCGGGCGAGCCGGTGGATGGCGTGGCGCTGGATCTGGGTGTCTCGTCGATGCAGCTTGACCGGGCCGAACGGGGGTTTTCCTTTCTGCGCGACGGTCCGCTGGACATGCGGATGAGCCAGGAGGGGCCGAGCGCGGCCGATCTGGTGAATGGCGCGGGCGAGGCCGCGCTGGCGGACATCCTGTATCACTACGGCGAAGAGCGCGCCTCGCGCCGGATCGCGCGGGCGATCGTGGCGGCGCGCAAGGTGGCGCCCATCGTCACCACGCTGCAACTTGCCGGGATCGTGGAAGGCTGCCTGCCGCGGCCGAAACCGGGGCAGAGCCACCCGGCCACCCGCAGCTTCCAGGCGATCCGGATCGCGGTGAACGCAGAGTTCGAGTCGCTGGTCGACGGGCTCGAGGCCGCCGAGCGCGCGCTGAAGCCGGGCGGGGCGCTGGCGGTGGTGACGTTCCATTCGCTGGAGGACCGGATCGTGAAGCGCTTCCTGCAACTGCGCTCGGGGCGCGAGGCCAACGCCAACCGCTATGCCCCGGAAAAGCCGTCAACGGCCGCGCAGTTCACCTTGCTGACACGCAGCGCGGTGGGGGCGGATGCCGAGGAGCTGGCCCTGAACCCGCGCGCGCGCTCGGCCTGGCTGCGGGCCGCGCGACGGACCGAGGCCCCCGCCGGGCGCGTGGATCGCACGGCCCTGGGCCTGCCGGTCATCGACCTGAAGGGAAGGGCGTAGGATGCGGACGCTGCTGTATGTCCTGTCGGCGCTGGCAGTGATGGGCCTGGCCTTCTGGGCCTACCGGCAGAACTACGCCACCCAGAAATCGCTGAAGGAAGTGGCCGCGCTGCAGCGCCAGATCGCGGACCTGCACGATGCGCTGGGCATGCAGCAGGCCGAATGGGCCTATGAAAACCGCCCCTCGCGCCTGCGCGACCTGACCATCGTGAACTTCGGCAAGCTGCCGCTTCTACCGATGACGCCCGAGCAGTTCGCCCGCGTGGCCGATCTGCCGATGCCGCAACCCGCGCCCGACCCGGCCACCACCACCGCCGCCGCCGCTGCCGCGCCGCCTGCCGTGCCGCCTGCGGCCCCCCCGACGAAGAAGGGGCAGACGCCATGATCCGTACGCCGCTGCGCCCGCTGGCGCGCATCCTCACGGCCCGCGCCAAGGGCGAGAACCCCGACGAGATCGAGCGCGAGAACATCCGCCTGCGCCACGAAGAGATGCGCGACCGCTCTCGCGATCAGGCCGAGGGGCGGCTTCTGATGCTGGGGCTGTTCTTCTTCGCCGCCTTCACGCTGGTAGGGGCGCGGATGGGCCTGATGGCCGCGGCCCCGCCGCAGGAACCGCAGGTGGCCTCGTCCGGGCCCAGCATCTCGGCGGGGCGGACCGATATCGTCGACCGCGATGGCCGCGTGCTGGCCACGAACCTCTCGACCTATTCGCTTTACGCACAGCCGCAGGACATGATCGACCCGGTTCATGTCGCCAAGGCGCTGGTCAAGATCTTCCCCGATCTCGACGAGCCGCGGCTGGTCAAGGATTTCACCGGCGAGCGCACCTTCGTCTGGATCAAGAAGACGCTGTCGCCCGAGCAGATGCAGGCGGTCCATGACATCGGCGACCCCGGTCTGCTGTTCGGCCCGCGCGAGATGCGGCTTTATCCGAACGGCCATCTTGCGGCGCATATCCTGGGCGGTGCCTCGTTCGGGCGCGAGGGGGTGGACTCGGCCGAAGTGATCGGCGTTGCGGGGATCGAGAAGCAATACGACAGCTACCTGCGCGACCCGGCCAACGCGGGCCAGCCCTTGCAGCTTTCGATCGACCTGACGGTGCAGGCGGCCACCCGCGAGGTGCTGGACGCGGGCATGCACATGATGAATGCCAAGGGCGCCGCGGCCATCCTGATGAATGCCCGGACGGGCGAGATCATCTCGATGGTCTCGCTGCCCGATTTCGACCCCAACAATCGCCCCGCCCCGCTGGTAAAGGGCAACCCCGCCGACAGCCCGCTGTTCAACCGCGCGGTGCAGGGGCTTTACGAGCTTGGGTCGACCTTCAAGATCTTCGACGTGGGTCAGGCGCTGGACCTTGGCCTGATCACCCCGCAGACGATCATCGACACCCGGCCGTTCCGCTACGGCAAGTTCCTGATCCACGATGACCACAACTACGGCAGCCAGTTGTCGGTGATCGACGTGATCCGGCAAAGCTCGAACATCGGCGCGGCCCGGATCGCGATGCTGTTCGGCGGCGCCAAGCAGAAGCCGTTCCTGAAATCGCTGGGGCTGCTCGACCCCTCGCCGGTCGAACTGGCCGAGGCGCCCTATGTGCGCCCGCAGTATCCCACGAACTGGTCCGACATCTCGACCATGACGGTATCCTACGGCCACGGCATCGCGGTGTCGCCGCTGATGCTGTGCACGGCCTATGCCTCGATGCTGAACGGTGGCACCCGGGTCTATCCCACGCTGATCAAGACCGATCATCCGCAGGTGGGCCCGCGCATCATCTCCGAGGCGACCTCGGCCAAGCTGCGCGAGATGCTGCGCTATGTGGTGACCTCGGGCACCGCCTCGCGCGGGGATGTGAAGGGGTATGATGTCGGCGGCAAGACCGGCACGGCCGACAAGGTGAACCCGCAGGGCGGCTATTACAACGACAAGGTGGTCTCGACCTTCGCGGCCGTCTTCCCGGTGAACAATCCGCAATATGTGCTGGTGGTGACGCTCGACGAGCCGTCCGATAACGTCGACTCCCAGCCGCGCCGGACGGCGGGCTATACCGCAGTGCCGGTGGCGGCCGAGATCATCCGCCGCGCCGCGCCGCTGCTTGGCATGCGCCCCGAGGTTGATCAGCCCCCGCAACTCGCGGTAACTGCGCCCGCGAAGGTGACAAGTGCCGCCACGACGAAGGCCGCCGCGGCCAAGGTCGTGGCAAAGGCGGCCGCCGGGGTCGCGGGCAACTGATGGTGACGGGGCAGTGGAACGGCAGGAACAGAGGGCGTCACCGCGGCGCATGAGCCTTTCGGCGCTGGGGCTCAGCGCCCGGGGCGGGCGCGGGGCCGAGGTGACGGGGCTGGCCGTCGACAGCCGTGACGTGGCCCCCGGAATGCTGTTTGCCGCCTTGCCAGGGTCGGCCGTGCATGGCGCGCGTTTCATCCCGATGGCGCTGGAGCGCGGCGCGACGGTCGTGCTGACCGACCCCGAGGGGGCGGCGCTGGCGGCCGGGGCGCTGGACGGGGTGGCCTGCGTGGTGGTCGAGGAACCCCGCGCGGCGCTGGCGCGCGCCGCGGCCCTGTGGTTCGGGGCGCAGCCCGGCACCATGGTTGCGGTGACGGGCACCAACGGCAAGACCTCGGTCGCCACCTTCACCCGCCAGATCTGGACGGCGCTGGGCCATGCCGCGATCAATGTCGGCACCACGGGGGTCGAGGGCGCCTGGACCGCGCCGCTGCATCATACGACGCCCGACCCGATCACCCTGCACCGCGCCCTGGCCGAGGCGGCCGCGGCGGGTGTGACCCATGCGGCGATGGAGGCATCGAGCCACGGGCTGGACCAGCGGCGGCTGGACGGTGTGCGGCTGAAGGCGGCGGCCTTCACCAACTTCACCCAAGACCACCTCGACTATCACAAGACGTTCGAGGCCTATTTCGCCGCCAAGGCGCGGCTTTTCACCGAGGTGCTGCCCGATGACGGCATCGCGGTGGTGAACACCGACGACCCGAAGGGTCCCGAGATCGCGGCCATCGCCCGTGCCCGCGGGCAGGGGGTGATGACGGTGGGGCAGGGCGCCGCGTGCGACCTGCGGATCGCGGGCCAGCGGTTCGACGCCGCCGGGCAGGATCTGCGGCTGGAATGGCATGGCAAGCCCTATCAGGTGCGGCTGGCGCTGATCGGGGGGTTCCAGGCCGCGAACGTGCTGGCGGCGGCGGGGCTTGTCATCGCCGCGGGCAGCCCGCCGGGCGACGTGTTCGCGGTTCTGCCGCAGCTTGGCACCGTGCGCGGGCGGATGCAGCATGCCGCCACGCGCGCCAACGGGGCCACCGTCTTCGTGGATTACGCCCATACGCCCGACGCGGTGGAAACCGCGCTTAAGGCGCTGCGCCCGCATGTGATGGGGCGTCTGGTGATCGTCTTCGGTGCGGGCGGCGACCGCGACCGCGGCAAACGCCCGCTGATGGGGGCCGCGGCGGCAGCCCATGCCGATCTGTGCATCGTGACCGATGACAACCCCCGCAGCGAAGACCCCGCCAGCATCCGCGCGGCAATCCTGGCCGCCTGCCCCGGCGCGCAGGAGGTGGGCGACCGCGCCGAGGCGATCCTGCGCGGGGTGGCCGCGCTGGGGCCGGGCGATGCGCTGCTGATCGCGGGCAAGGGGCATGAAAGCGGTCAGACTGTCGCCGGTACGGTCTATCCCTTCGATGACGTGGAACAGGCCAGCCTTGCGGTGGCCGCACTGGATGGAGGCCGGGGATGACCGCGCTCTGGACCGCAGCCGAGGCCGCCGCCGCCACCGGCGGCACCGCCACGCGCCCCTTCACCGCCTCGGGCGTGTCGATCGACACCCGCACGCTTGAGGAAGGCGACCTGTTCGTGGCGCTGAAGGACGTGCGCGACGGGCATGACTTCGTGGCGCAGGCGCTGGCGAAGGGGGCGGCGGGCGCGCTTGTCTCGCGCATCCCCGAGGGGGTCGGCCCCGATGCGCCGCTTCTCGTGGTGCCCGATGTGCTGGCGGCGCTGGGTGCGCTGGGCGTGGCCGCGCGCGCGCGGACGCGGGCCCGGGTGGTGGGGGTGACCGGCTCGGTCGGCAAGACCTCGACCAAGGAGATGCTGCGCACCGTGCTGGGCGGGCAGGGCCGGGTGCATGCCGCCGAGGCCAGCTACAACAATCACTGGGGCGTGCCGCTGACGCTGGCGCGGATGCCGGTCGCCACCGATTTCGCGGTGATCGAGATCGGCATGAACCACCCCGGCGAGATCGCGCCGCTGGCCCGCATGGCGCGGCTGGATCTGGCGATGGTCACCACGGTCGGCGCCGCGCATCTGGAGGCGTTCGGCTCGATCGAGGCGATCGCGGTCGAAAAGGCCAGCATCGTCGAGGGCCTGACACCCGGCGGCGGAATCGCGGTGCTGAACGCGGATCTGGGGGTGACGCCGATCCTGACCGCCGCGGCGGACCGGGTGGGCGCGAGGATCGTGACCTTCGGCACCACGCCCGGCGCGCGCTTCCGCCTGCGCGGGGCGCAGGTTGCGCGGGATACCACCGTGGTTCAGGCCGAGGTGGCCGGGCAGCCCGTGCTCTTCAAGGTGCAGTCCGCGGGGCGGCATTTCGCGCTCAATGCGCTGGGCGTGCTGGCGGTGGCCGAGGCGCTGGGGCTCGATCTGGGCATGGCGGCGGTGGACATCGGCCACTGGCAGCCCCCTGCCGGGCGGGGCGCGCGCGAACGGATCGTGCTGGACCCCTTGCACGACGCCCTGGCCTTCGAACTGATCGACGATGCCTTCAACGCCAATCCGGCGTCGCTGTCGGCGGCGCTGGAGGTTCTGGGGCAGGCCCAGCCGCAGAATGGCGTGGGCCGGGTGGCGGAAGGCCGCCGGGTGGCGATCCTGGGCGACATGCTGGAACTTGGCCCCGACGGGCCCGCCCTCCACCGGGCCGTGGCCGATCACCCGGACTTGGCGAAAATCGCCCAGATTCATTGTGTTGGCCCGCTGATGCAGGAGTTGTGGAACACCCTGCCGCGGCGCCAGCGCGGGCTTTGGGTCGCCTCGGCGGTGGAACTGGCCGCCCAGGCGCGCCACCTGGTCGATGCGGGCGATGTCGTCTTGGTGAAGGGCTCGAAGGGCAGCAAGGTCAGCCTCGTGGTTGACGCCCTGCGCAAATTGGGGCAATCGACCGCGTCCGAAACCCGGAGGGGATAATGCTGTATTGGCTGAGCCAGTTGTCGGAAGGCGGGGTTCTGAACCTGTTCCGCTACATCACCTTCCGGGCTGGCGGCGCGTTCTTCACCGCGCTGCTGTTCGGGTTCCTGTTCGGTCGGCCGCTGATCGATTTCCTGCGCGCGCGCCAGAAGAAGGGGCAGCCGATCCGCACCGACGGCCCGCAAAGCCATTTTTCCAAGGCCGGGACGCCCACGATGGGGGGGCTTCTGATCCTCTCGGCGCTCTGCGTCTCGACCCTGCTCTGGGCGCGGCTGGACAATGTCTATGTCTGGTTGACGCTGCTGGTCACGCTGGGGTTCGGCATGATCGGCTTTGCCGATGACTGGAAGAAGGTGACCAAGCAGAACACCAAGGGCGTGTCCAGCCGGGTGCGGTTCCTGCTGGGGCTGCTGATCGCGGCGCTGGCGGGCTATGCGGCCGAGGTCGCGCAGCCTGCCGAGCTTGGCTACGCGCTGGCCGTGCCCTTCTTCAAGAACGTGCTGCTGCACATGGGGGTCTTCTTCATCCCCTTCGCGATGATCGTGATCGTCGGCGCCGCCAATGCGGTGAACCTGACCGACGGGCTGGATGGCCTGGCCATCATGCCGGTGATGATCGCGGCCTCGACGCTCGGGGTGATCGCCTATGTCGTCGGCAACTTCAACTATGCGACCTATCTCGATTTGCACTTCGTGCCGGGCACGGGCGAGCTGCTGATCTTCGTCTCGGCGCTGGTGGGCGGGGGGCTGGGGTTCCTGTGGTACAATGCGCCGCCCGCCGCGGTGTTCATGGGCGACACCGGCAGCCTGGCGCTGGGCGGTGCCCTGGGGGCGATCGCGGTGGCCACCAAGCACGAGATCGTGCTGGCCATCGTGGGCGGGCTGTTCGTGGTCGAGGCGCTGAGCGTCATCATCCAGGTGGCCTATTTCAAGCGCACCGGCAAGCGCGTCTTCCTGATGGCGCCGATCCACCACCATTTCGAGAAAAAGGGCTGGGCCGAGCCGCAGATCGTGATCCGGTTCTGGATCATCAGCCTGGTGCTGGCGCTGATCGGGCTGGCCACGCTGAAGCTGCGCTGAGTGGCGGCGCCGGGGGCGTCGCGCCCCCGCGGGATATCTGGGCCTGGATGAAGGGGCGAGGGGGCTGCGATGATTGCCGTGCGCGGATACGAGGGGCGCAAGGTCGCGGTGCTGGGTCTGGGGCGGTCCGGGCTGGCCACCGCGCGGGCGCTGGCGGCGGGCGGGGCCGAAGCACTTCTGTGGGATGACAGCCCCGAGGCGCGGGCCAAGGCCGAGGCGGCCGGGCTTGCGCTGTGCGACCTGACGCGCGAGCGCGCGCTGGACGGGGTGGCGGCGCTGGTCGTCTCGCCCGGCATCCCGCATCTCTACCCTGTGCCGCACCGGGTGATCGCCCGGTCGCTTGCGCTGGGGTGCCGGTCGACAACGACATCGGGCTGTTCTTCCGCTCGCTCGCGACCCCGGCCTGGGACCGGTTCGACCAGGTGCCGAAGGTGGTGGCGGTGACGGGCTCGAACGGCAAATCCACCACGACCGCGCTGATCCATCACATCCTGCAGGTGGCGGGGCGGCCGACGCAGATGGCCGGCAACATCGGCCGCGGCGTGTTCGACATCGATCCGCCGGGCGAGGCAGAGGTGGTGGTGCTGGAACTGTCGTCCTACCAGACCGAGCTTGCGCGGGCGCTGACGCCCGACGTTGCGGTCTTCACCAACCTGTCGCCCGACCATCTGGACCGGCACGGGGGCATGGGCGGCTATTTCGCGGCCAAGCGGCGGCTCTTTGCCGAGGGCGGGCCCGACCGGGCCGTGATCGGCGTGGACGAGGTCGAGGGGCGGTTTCTGGCCAACCAGGTGTCGGAAGGCCCCGAGGATGACCGGGTGATCCGCATCTCGTCGGGCCAGAAGCTCGATACGGGCGGCTGGGCTGTCTTCGCCCGCAAGGGGTTCCTGACGGAATGGCGCCGGGGGCAGCAGGTGGCGGCCATCGATCTGCGCGAGATGAAGGGGCTGCCTGGTGCCCACAACCACCAGAACGCCTGTGCGGCCTATGCGGCCTGCCGGACGCTGGGGGTGGCACCGCGGCTGATCGAGCAGGCGCTTCATGACTTTCAGGGCCTGCCGCACCGCAGCCAGTTGGTGGGTGAACGGGGCGGCGTGCGCTTTGTCAACGACTCGAAGGCCACCAATGTGGATTCGGCCGCCAAGGCCTTGCAGGCCTTTCCGAAGATCCGCTGGATCGCCGGGGGACTTGGCAAGGATGGTGGGCTGAGCGGGATCGAGCCGTTCCTCGGCGCGGTCGTGAAGGCCTATCTGATCGGCCATTCGGCCCGCGATTTCGCCCTCCAGATCGGCGAGACGCCGCACGAGATCTGCGAGACGATGGAGCGGGCGGTGACCCGGGCGGCCGAAGAGGCGCAGGCAGGCGAGACCGTTCTGCTGGCCCCGGCGGCCGCAAGCTTCGACCAGTATCCGAACTTCGAGAAGCGGGGCGAGGATTTCACCGCACGGGTGAAGGCGCTGATCGGCTGAGGTCTGTGCGCTGTCGCGCAGGGCCTGGGCGAAATCGCAAATTGCGTGGAATCCTGCGTGGTGCATCCTCGGGCCAGTGATCGCTAGGGAGGATGCGCGATGACATCTGTCGATCTGAAGACCCAGACCCCCGCTGCGCGGATCTCGATCTGGGGGCTGCGCGTGCTGATGGCGGCGCTGTTCCTGTTTGCCGCCGCGATGAAGCTGACCGGCCAGCCCGCGATGGTGGCCGAGTTCGCGACCGTCGGGCTGGGCCAGTGGTTCCGCTATGTCACCGGGCTGATGGAACTGGCGGGCGGGGTGCTGGTGCTGATCCCGCGTCGCTCGGTCCTGGGCGCGGGGATGCTGCTGATGGTGGATGCGGGCGCCTTCGTGGCGCAGGTGGCGGTGCTGCACATGGACTGGCTCCACACCGTCGTGATCGGCGCGCTGCTGGTGGCGCTGATCGTGATTCAGCGGCGTAACGCCTGATACGGGGGGAAACGGCGGACGGATCGCGCCGTTTCCCTGCCCGCGCCGGGGCGACTTACTGCGCCATCAGCGCCTCGGCGATCTGCACCGCGTTCAGCGCGGCCCCCTTCAGAAGCTGGTCGCCCGCCACGAACAGCGCCAGCGTGCGCCCCGAGGGGTCGCCCAGATCGCTGCGCAGGCGGCCCACCAGCACGTCATCCTGCCCCGAGGCCTCGGAAGGCATCGGGAAATGGTTCGCGGCGCGATCGTCGACCAGCCGCACCCCCGGCGCAGCGGCAAGCAGGGCGCGGGCTTCGTCTACCGCCACGGGGCGCGCGAATTCCACGCTGGCGGCGATCGCATGGGCGCGCATCACCGGAACCCGGATGCAGGTGATCCCGATCGGCAGGTCGGGCGTGCCAAGGATGCGGCGGGTCTCCGCGATCACCTTGGTTTCCTCGCCGTTGTAGCCGGTCTCGGGGTCCATCGCGGCGTTGTGGCTGAAGAGGTTGAACGCATAGGGATGCGGCAGCACCTTCGGCGCGAAGGCCTCGCCCGCCAGCGCCGCGGCGGTGGCCTGACGCAGTTCCTCCATCGCCGCGGCGCCCGCGCCCGAGGCGGCCTGATAGGTGGCGGCCTGGATGCGGCGGATGGGGTGGGCGCGATGCAGCGGGGCCAGCGCCACCGTCAGGATCGCGGCCACGCAGTTCGGGTTGGCGATGATGCCACCATGCCGGGAAAGGGCGGCTGCGTTCACCTCGGGCACCACCAGCGGCACTGCCGCCTCCATCCGGAAGGCCGAGGAGTTGTCGATCACCGTCGCGCCCGCCGCCACCGCCAGCGGCGCGAACTGCCGCGAGACCCCGGCCCCGGCCGAGAAGAGCGCGATGTCCACGCCGGTGAAGCTTGCAGGCTCCAGCGACTCGATCTCGATCTCCTGGCCGCGGAAGGGCAGGCGGCGCCCGGCCGAGCGCGGCGAGGCCAGCAGGCGCAGATCGCCCACGGGGAAGCCGCGGCGTTCGAGGCAGCCGATCAGTTCCACGCCCACGGCGCCGGTGGCGCCGACGATGGCAACGGTGGGCTGCGCCGGATGGCGGTCGCGGGCGGGGCGGGGCTGGGTCAGGGTATCGGGCATGGTCGCGCTCTCTGCAGGTTGGGGAGAGAGCGGGGGGTGTTCACCTGATGGCCCCGTCCCTCTCGGGGGGGGCCTCGGGGTCTGCCCGGTTCTACCGCGCGCGCCCGACAACCCCCGCCGAAGCGGTGGTTTTCGTCGTGCGTTTCGTGGTCGCGAACCTGGTCATGATCGTGGCCGGTAGCGGCGCGGCGCAACGGCGTCAAGCCCCGTGGCGCCCCGGCCCGGCCGATACGGCGGGATTGACGCCAAACGGCCACAACCTGGGCCGGATTGTGCTGGCCATGCTGCGGGGCTTGGGCTAAAGTTTGGCTCAGATCCGGAGAACCGGGCAGACAGGCAGAGCGATATCCGATGACAGAGATGGTGTATGGCGCCATGCCCGTGCGGGCAGGCGAGCCGGTCCTTCCCCGCTGGTGGCGCACGGTGGACAAGTGGACGCTGGCCTGCATCCTGCTGCTGATGGGGATGGGGCTTCTGCTTGGCCTTGCCGCCTCGGTGCCTCTGGCGACCCGCAACGGGCTGCCGCCGTTCCACTATGTGGTGCGGCAGGGCATGTTCGGCGGGGTGGCGCTGGTGGTCATGTTCCTGACATCGCTCGTCTCGCCGGAATCCGTGCGTCGGCTGGGCGTGCTGGGGTTCCTGCTGACCTTCGTGGCGCTGGCGCTGCTGCCGATCTTCGGCTCGGACTTCGGCAAGGGTGCCGTCCGCTGGTATTCGCTGGGCATGATGTCGGTGCAGCCGTCGGAGTTCCTCAAGCCCGGGTTCATCATCCTCTGCGCCTGGCTGATGGCCGCGAGCCAGGAGATCAACGGCCCGCCGGGCAAGCTGATGTCGTTCGGCGTCACCATCGTGGTGGTGGGCTTTCTGGCGATGCAGCCTGATTTCGGGCAGTCGGCGCTGGTGCTGTTCGGCTGGGGCGTGATGTACTTCGTGGCCGGCGCGCCGATCCTGCTCTTGGCCTCGGTGGCGGGCCTCGTCAGCCTGGGCGCTATGGCGGCCTATACCTATTCGACCCACTTCGCGCAGCGCATCGACGCGTTCATGGCGGCCGACATCGACCCCCGCACCCAGGTGGGCTATGCGGTGAACGCGATCCAGGAAGGCGGCTTCTTCGGTGTCGGCGTGGGCGAGGGCCAGGTGAAATGGCAGCTTCCCGACGCGCATACCGATTTCATCATCGCGGTGGCGGCCGAGGAATACGGCCTGCTGCTGGTGCTGTTCATCCTCGGGCTCTACACCACCATCGTCGTGCGCTCGCTGACGCGGCTGATGCGGGAACGTGATCCGTTCATCCGGCTGGCGGGCACCGGTCTGGCCTGCATCTTCGGGGTGCAGGCGCTGGTCAACACCAGTGTGGCGGTGCGGCTGCTGCCCGCCAAGGGGATGACGCTGCCCTTCGTCAGCTATGGCGGCTCGTCGCTGATCGCCACCGGGATCACCATGGGGATGCTGCTTGCGCTGACCCGGACGCGGCCGCAGGGCGAGATCGGCGAATTCTTCAAGCGGAGCCTGTGATGGCACGGCCGTCGGGGCAGGCGCCGCTTCTGCTGATCGCAGCGGGCGGGACGGGCGGGCACATGTTCCCGGCCCAGGCGCTGGCCGAGGCGATGGTGCGCCGCGGCTGGCGTGTCCGGCTGTCCACCGATTCCCGTGGCGCGCGCTATACCGGCGGCTTTCCGCATGTGGTCGAGGTGGTGCAGGTGGCCTCGGCCACCTTCGCGCGGGGCGGCGCGCCTGCAAAGGCGGCGGTGCCCTTCCGCATCGCGGGGGGCGTCCTGTCGGCGATGCGGGCCATGCTGGCGGACCGGCCCGCGGTGGTCGTGGGCTTTGGCGGCTACCCGACGATTCCCGCGCTGGCGGCGGCGACGCTGCTGGGCCTGCCGCGGATGATCCATGAACAGAACGGGGTGCTGGGCAAGGTGAATGCCCGCTTTGCCCCCCGGATGAACGCGGTGGCCTGCGGCACCTGGCCCACGGCGCTGCCCGCCGGGGTCATGGGCACCCATACCGGCAATCCGGTGCGCGCGGCGGTGCTGGAGCGGGCCGGTGCCCCCTACATCGCGCCGGGCGACTACCCGATGAGCGTGGTCGCCATCGGCGGCAGCCAGGGCGCGCGCATCCTGTCCGATGTGGTGCCCGCCGCCATCGCCGCGCTGCCCGAGGCGCTGCGTCGCCTGCTCCGGGTGGCCCACCAGGCGCGCGACGAGGACATGGCCCGCGTGACCGAAGCCTATGCCGCGGCGGGCATCGACGCCGAGGTGAAGCCCTTCTTCGCCGACATTCCCCGCCGCCTGGCCGAGGCGCAGCTTGTCATCAGCCGCTCTGGCGCTTCGTCGGTGGCCGACATCAGCGTGATCGGGCGGCCCTCGATCCTGATCCCCTTTGCCGCGGCGACCGGCGACCATCAGACGGCGAACGCGCGCGGGCTGGTGGATGCCGGGGCCGCGATCCTGATCCCCGAATCCCAGCTTGCCCCCTCCAGCCTCGCGGCGCAGGTGGCGGCCGTGCTCGGCGCGCCCTCGGGTGCCGCGCAGATGGCCGCCAATGCGCTGCGCTGCGGCCGCCCCGACGCGACCGAACGGCTGGTGGAGATGGTCGAGCGCCTTGCACGGAAAGCCAAGCCATGAACGCAGCGACCAAACTTCCCGGCGAACTCGGGCCGATCCACTTCGTGGGCATCGGCGGCATCGGCATGTCGGGCATCGCCGAGGTGCTGATGACGCTGGGCTACCGGGTGCAGGGATCGGACGCGCGCGCCTCGAAGATCACCGACCGGCTGAAGACGCTGGGCGCCACCTTCTTCGAGGGCCAGCGCGCCGAGAACCTGGGCGATGCGGCGGTGGTCGTGATCTCGTCGGCCATCAAGAAGGGAAACCCGGAGCTGGAAGAGGCGCGGCGGCGCAAGCTGCCGGTGGTGCGCCGGGCCGAGATGCTGGCCGAACTGATGCGGCTGAAGTCGAACATCGCGATCGCGGGAACGCATGGCAAGACCACGACGACGACGATGGTCGCCACGCTTCTGGACAAGGGCGGGTTCGACCCGACCGTCATCAACGGCGGCATCATCCACGCCTATGGCTCGAACGCCCGGGCGGGGGCGGGGGAATGGATGGTGGTCGAGGCCGATGAAAGCGACGGCTCGTTCAACCGGCTGCCCGCGACCATCGCGGTCGTGACCAACATCGACCCCGAACACATGGAGCACTGGCACACTTTCGACGCGCTGCGGCAGGGCTTCACCGATTTCGTGTCGAACATCCCGTTCTATGGCCTTGCGGTCTGCTGCACCGACCACCCCGAGGTGCAGGCCCTGGTGGGCCGCGTCACCGACCGCCGCATCGCCACCTTCGGCTTCAACGCGCAGGCCGATGTGCGGGCGCTGAACCTGCGGTTCGACAATGGCGTGGCGCAGTTCGACGTGGCCCTGCAAGGCGAGGGGCTGGACGACGAGGGCAACCCCAGCCTGATCGAGGGCTGCACCCTGCCTATGCCGGGCAACCACAATGTCTCGAACGCGCTGGGCGCGATCGCCGTCGCCCGCCACCTCGGCATGAAGAAGGACGAGATCCGCGAGGCGCTGGCCCGCTTCGGCGGGGTCAACCGCCGCTTCACCAAGGTGGGCGAGGTGAACGGGGTCACGATCATCGACGATTACGGCCATCACCCGGTTGAGATCGCCGCCGTGCTGAAGGCCGCGCGGCAGGCCACGAAGGGCCGGGTGATCGCGGTTCACCAGCCGCACCGCTACACCCGCCTGTCGAACCTGTTCGAAGAGTTCTGCACCTGCTTCAACGAGGCCGATGTCGTGGCCATCGCCGACGTCTATGCCGCGGGCGAAGACCCCATTCCGGGCGCCAGCCGCGATGACCTGGTGGCGGGGCTGATCGCCCACGGCCACCGCCACGCCCGCGCGATCCTGGACGAGGCCGATCTTGCCCGGCTGGTGAAAGAGCAGGCGCGGCCCGGCGACATGGTCGTCTGCCTCGGCGCGGGGTCGATTTCGGCCTGGGCCAATGCGCTGCCGGGGAAGCTCGCATGAATGAATTGCCCCTGATTGCGGCCGTCCTGTGGGTCTTTGCCGCCACCGGCACCGCCATGCTGCCGATGCGGTTGCAGATGGTGCCGGGGCTGGCGCTGCTGATCCTGGCGCCGGTCCTGATCGTCTGGCTGGGCCTGACCTATTCGGTATGGCTGGCGCTGGTCGCGCTGGCCGCGTTCCTGTCCATGTTCCGCCGACCGCTGACCTATTTCGCCCGCAAGGCGCTGGGCCTGCCGGTCGAGCGGCCCGATCCGCGGAGGCGCTGATGCTGTCGTTCACGCTGGCCTGCCTGTGGGCCCTGATCGCCGCCGCCGTTGCCCTGGGCCCGCGCCGCTGGCACTGGCCCGCAGCCTATGCGCTGATCGTCAGCGGCATCCCGCTGGTGGGCTATGTCACCCTGCAGAACGGCCCGGTGGCCGGCCTTGTGGTGCTGGCGGGTGGCGTTTCGATGCTGCGCTGGCCGATGCGGTTCCTGGGGCGTTGGGTGATGCGGCACCTGCATCAGGGCCGGTAGCCGTGGCCCTGGCCCGGCCGAAACGGTGCGGCACGATCCTGCGACGGAATTCGCCCGCCCGGCCGCTTCCGTTCCGACGGCCGCTCGCCTAGTCTGCCGACCATGAACCTACCTGCTGTGCGCGGCACCCTGACCCCGAACCGGCCGCTGGCCGACCTGACCTGGCTGCGCGTGGGCGGCCCGGCGGATTGGCTGTTCCAGCCGGCCGATACGGATGACCTGACCGCCTTCCTGAAGGCCCTCGACCCTGCCATCTCCGTCTTTCCGATGGGTGTGGGCTCCAACCTGATCGTGCGGGATGGCGGTCTGCGAGCGGTGGTGATCCGGCTGGGGCGGGGTTTCAACGGCATTTCGGTCGCGGGCGATACCGTCACCGCCGGGGCGGCGGCGCTGGATGCGCATGTGGCGCGGCGGGCGGCCGAGGCGGGGGTGGATCTGGCCTTCCTGCGCACCATCCCCGGCTCGATCGGCGGCGCGGTGCGGATGAACGCGGGCTGCTATGGCGCCTATGTCGCCGATGTCTGCACCGGGGTGACGGCCGTCACCCGGGCGGGCGAGGTGGTCCGGCTTGCGCCGGCTGATCTGCGCTTCGCCTACCGGCAAAGCGCGCTGCCCGACGGCTGGGTGGTGGTCGAGGCCAGCTTTCGCGGCCCGGCAGGCGACCCGGCCGCGCTGGAGGCGAAGATGGCCGAGCAGATCGCCCGCCGCGATGCCAGCCAGCCGGTCAAGGACCGCTCGGCCGGATCGACCTTCCGCAACCCCGCGGGCCATTCCTCGACCGGGCGGGCGGACGACACGCATGAACTGAAGGCCTGGGCGCTGATCGACCGGGCCGGGCTGCGCGGGGCCATGCGG
Organism: Pseudomonadota bacterium; assembly: GCA_021845805.1. Taxonomy (GTDB): domain Bacteria; phylum Pseudomonadota; class Alphaproteobacteria; order Rhodobacterales; family Rhodobacteraceae; genus Solirhodobacter. The sequence goes on from JAJZVD010000002.1 coordinate 52,691, forward strand.
GGCGGTGCCCAGATGTCGCCGAAGCATCCGAATTTCCTCATCAATACCGGCTCGGCGACGGCCGCCGACCTGGAGGCTTTGGGCGAGGAGGTCCGAAAAAGGGTTTTCCAAGACTCCGGGCTGCTGCTAGAGTGGGAAATCATGCGGGTCGGCGAACCGGCCCCCGCGGTTGACGGCAGATAACGAGAACAACGGGCGCACGCGACGCCCGGATCGAGGCGACGGTGGCAGGCATGTCGAGCAGGGCAGCCTCCCGTGTGGCGGTGTTGATGGGCGGCCCTTCCGCAGAGCGGGAGGTGTCTCTCGTCTCCGGGCGCGAATGCGCGACCGCCTTGCGGGAAGCGGGATTCGAGGTGGTCGAGATCGACGCGGGCGTCGATCTTCCCGCGCAGCTTGCGGCTGTTTCCCCCGATGTGGTGTTCAACGCGCTGCATGGCCGCTGGGGCGAGGATGGCTGCGTGCAGGGCCTGCTGGAATGGCTGCGCATTCCCTATACGCATTCGGGCGTGCTGGCCTCGGCGCTGGCGATGGACAAGACCCGCAGCAAGGAGGCGTTCCGCGCCGCGGGCCTTCCGGTGGCCGACAGCGTGATCGCGCCCGCCGCCGAAGTGTCCGCCCGCCATGTCCTGCCGCCGCCCTATGTGGTCAAGCCCAACAACGAAGGGTCTTCGGTCGGCGTCTACATCGTGCGCGAGGCAGCGAACGCGCCGCCGCAGCTGGCCGCCGATATGCCCGACACGGTGATGGTGGAAGCCTATGTGGCAGGGCGCGAGCTGACAGTGGCGGTGATGGGCGACCGGCCGCTGGCGGTGACCGACATCGTCGCCGACGGCTGGTATGACTATCACGCGAAATACGCCCCCGGCGGGTCGCGCCATGTGGTGCCGGCCGACATTCCGGCGCCGGTGCGCGAGGCCTGCCTGTCGCACGCGCTGACGGCGCACCGGGCGCTGGGCTGCCGCGGCCTGTCGCGCAGCGATTTCCGCTGGGACGAGGCGCGCGGGCTGGACGGGCTGGTCATCCTGGAAACCAACACGCAGCCGGGCATGACGCCGACCTCGCTGGCGCCCGAGCAGGCGGCGGCGAACGGGATCTCGTTCCCCGCGCTCTGCCGCTGGATCGTGGAGGATGCCTCGTGCAGCCGATGACGACGTTCCGCCGAGATCCCGCGCCCAGCCGCATCGCCTACCGGATGCAGCGCCTCTGGCTGACACCGCTGTTCCGGGTGTTCCTGCGCCACGGCCTGCCGCTTCTGGTGGTGATCCTGTTCTTCGCGGTCTACCTGGGCAGCGCCGAGCGGCGCGCGCATCTGGTGACCAGCTTCGACACGCTGCGCACCCAGATCGAGCATCGGCCGGAATTCATGGTGTCGATGCTGTCGATCCAGGGGGCCACGCCGGATCTCGCCGACGCGGTGCGCGGGATGCTGAACATCCCCTTCCCGACCAGTTCGTTCGACCTGGACCTGAAGGCGATCCGGGCGCAGATCGAAGGGCTGGACGCGGTGGCGTCGGCCGATATCCGGGTGGTGCCGGGCGGTGTCTTGCAGGTGACGATCACCGAGCGGCAGGGCGCATTCGTCTGGCGCACGCGCGACGGGCTGGTGCTGGTGGATGACACCGGGCACCGGGTGGCGGGGCTTCTGACGCGTGACGCGCGCGCCGACCTGCCGCTGATCGCCGGCGAGGGGGCCGACAAGGCCGTGCCCGAGGCCATCAGCCTGTTGCAGGCCGCCGGGCCCCTTGCGCCGCGCATCCGCGGGCTGGTGCGGATGGGCGAGCGGCGCTGGGATGTGGTGCTCGATCGCGACCAGCGGATCCTGCTGCCCGAAACCGATCCCGTGGCCGCGCTGGAACAGGTGATCGAACTGGACCAGGCCGAACATCTCTTCGCGCATGACATCACCGCGGTCGACATGCGCCTGCCCGACCGCCCGACGATCCGTCTTTCTTCCGATGCCTATGCCGCCCGTCAGAAGGCGCTGGGCCTTGCCCCGACAGGAGCCGCCAAGCCATGACCGATCTCTACCAGTCCCAGCGGGCCATGCGGAACATGCGTCGCGCCGCCATGCAACGGGGCGTGATCGCCATCCTCGACATCGGCACGTTCAAGATCGCCTGCCTCGTGCTGCGCTTCGACGGGCCCGGGCGTCTGGGCGCGCAGGACAGCGTGGGGCCGATGGCAGGCCAATCCTCGTTCCGGGTCATCGGCGCCGCAACGACGCGGTCGCGCGGCGTACGCTTTGGCGAGATCGACTCGATGGCCGAGACCGAGCGCGCGCTGCGCACCGCAGTGCAGGCGGCGCAGAAGATGGCGAATGTGCGGGTGGACCATGTGATCGCCTGCTTCTCGGGCGCCGCGCCGCGGTCCTACGGGCTGGTGGGCGATGCCGAGGTCGAAGGGCGCGTGGTCAGCGAACAGGACGTGGCGCGGGCGCTGGCGGCGTGCGACGTGCCCGATTTCGGTGCGGGGCGCGAGGTGCTGCATGCGCATCCGGTGAACTTCGCGCTGGATCATCGCAGCGGCCTGTCGGACCCGCGCGGGCAGGTGGGGCACCGGCTGGCCTGCGACATGCACCTGCTGACAGTGGATGCCGCGGCGGTGCAGACGCTGTTGCACTGCATCAACCGCTGCGATCTGGAGGTGGCGGGGCTGGCCTCGTCGGCCTATGTGGCCGGCATCGCGAGCCTGGTCGAGGACGAACAGGAACTGGGCGCGGCCTGCATCGACATGGGCGGCGGCGCGACGGGCCTGTCGATCTTCATCAAGAAGCACATGATCTATGCCGACACCGTGCGGATGGGCGGGGATCACATCACCTCGGACATCTCGAAGGGCTTGCAGGTGCCGACCGCGGTGGCCGAGCGGATCAAGACCCGCCACGGCGGTGTTCAGGCGACCGGGATGGACGACCGCGAGATGATCGAGATCGGCGGTGATTCCGGCGACTGGGACAAGGATCGCCGGTCGGTAAGCCGCGCCGAGTTGATCGGGATCATGCGGCCGCGCGTCGAGGAGATTCTGGAAGAGGTGCGCGCGCGGCTCGATGCGGCCGGTTTCGACAGCCTGCCCAGCCAGCAGATCGTGCTGACGGGCGGCGGAAGCCAGATCCCCGGCATCGACGATGTGGCCAGCCGCATCCTGGGCCACCGGGTGCGCCTGGGCCAGCCGCTGCGCGTGCAGGGCCTGCCGCAAGCCGCCACGGGGGCTGCGTTTTCCAGCGCCGTGGGGCTCTGCCTCTTCGCCGCCCACCCGCAGGACGAATGGTGGGATTTCGACATCCCGGCCGACCGCTATCCGGCCCGTTCGCTGAAGCGGGCGGTCAAATGGTTCAAGGACAACTGGTGACCACCACAGGATGAGGTAATGGCAAAATCCCGCTGGTGGTGGTGCGCCGGGGCCCAGATTTTGTGGGCTGCGGGCGTTTTTTGCGTGACCTCGACCGAGGGACTGGGTAATCTTGCTGAAATGCGGGGGCATACGGGCTGAACAGGCCGTACAACACTGGGCGGGCGGGCAAAGCCATGACATTGAATCTGATGATGAGCGACCGGGAAGAGCTGAAGCCGCGGATTACCGTGTTCGGCGTCGGCGGGGCGGGCGGCAACGCCGTCAACAACATGATCGACAAGAACCTTGAAGGGGTCGAGTTCGTCGCCGCAAACACCGATGCTCAGGCGCTGGCGCAATCCCGGGCCACCGCGAAGATCCAGATGGGCCTGAAGGCCACCCAGGGTCTGGGCGCCGGGGGCAAGCCCGCGATGGGCGCCCTGTCGGCCGAAGAGACGATCGAAGAGATCGTGGATCACCTTGCCGGGTCGCACATGTGCTTCATCACCGCCGGGATGGGTGGCGGCACCGGCACCGGCGCCGCGCCGATCATCGCCCAGGCCGCGCGCGAGCTGGGCGTGCTGACCGTTGGCGTGGTGACCAAGCCTTTCCAGTTCGAAGGCGCCAAGCGGATGCGGCAGGCCGAAGAGGGCGTGGACGCGCTGCAGAAGGTTGTCGATACCCTCATCATCATCCCCAACCAGAATCTGTTCCGGCTGGCGAACGAAAAGACCACCTTCACCGAAGCCTTCGCGATGGCCGATGACGTGCTTTACCAGGGCGTCAAGGGCGTGACCGATCTGATGGTGCGCCCCGGCCTGATCAACCTCGACTTCGCCGATGTCCGCTCGGTGATGGACGAGATGGGCAAGGCCATGATGGGCACCGGCGAGGCCTTGGGGCAGGACCGTGCCGTGCAGGCCGCCGAGAAGGCGATCGCCAACCCGCTGCTGGACGAGATCAGCCTGCATGGCGCCAAGGGTGTGCTGATCAACATCACCGGCGGCTATGACCTGACGCTGTTCGAACTGGACGAGGCCGCGAACATCATCCGCGACAAGGTCGACCCCGATGCCAACATCATCGTGGGCTCCACCCTTGACACCTCGATGGAAGGGCTGATCCGCGTGTCGGTCGTTGCCACCGGCATCGATGCGACGAAGAACGCCGAAGTGGTGGCGCCGCGCCGGGCGGGGGCTGCCGCGCCAGCGCCGCAATCGGCCCCGCGTGCCGAGGCGCCCGCGCCGCGTCCGCAGCCGCCCGTGCAGCGCGAGATGCCGCCGCAGTCGCAGACCTTCGTGCCGCCGCAACCCGAGCCCTCGCTGTTCGAGATGCCCGAGGCCGAGCCGGCCATGCGCGCCGAGCCCGAGTCGCAGGGCTTCGTTCCGGCTGCTGCCGATGACCTGCCGCCGCCCGCCTATCGCCCGGCAGAGCCGCGCGCCCGCACCGAGGCGCCGCGCCGGGTCGAGGATGATGCCGCGGCCTTTGTCGCCCCGCGTCCGCGCCAGGCCGGCACCCCCTCGCCCGAGGCGATGGCGCGCCTTGCCGCCGCGGTCAACAACCGCGCGCCTGCCGCCCCGCGTCCGGCTGCGCCCGCGCAACCGGTGGCCCGCCCCGCGGCTCCGGCCGCCAAGCCCGTAGCCGACAAGCCGCGCTTCGGGATCAATTCGCTGATCAACCGGATGACCGGGCATGCCGCTGACCCGCAGCCCGAGCGGGCCGCGTCGGCGCGCGCGCAGCCCCCGGTGACCCATTACGACGAAGAGCAAGACGCCGACCCCGAGCAGGACCGCATCGAGATTCCCGCCTTCCTTCGCCGGCAGGCGAACTGAACACGGTCACAACTTTTCGAACCGGGCCGGAGAAATCCGGCCCGTTTTCTTTTGTTTCCAACGATTTCGCAGGCGCAGAATCGCTGTTCGGCATGATCCCGCCAAGGTGTTGAGACTGTGTTACATCCCGTTGCAAAGAGTGAATTGAGTATCGCGGGGGGGCTGAATATCTGACCGTTGTGGCAATTCGGGTGCCTCGTGACGGGAACGACTTCGGTGCAGAATTCGATCAAATCCCCGGTGACCTTCAGCGGCGTGGGCCTTCACACGGGCGCGCCCGTGCGCATGACCGTGCGGCCGGCCTCGGCGGATTACGGAATCTGGTTCAAGCGGACCGACCTCGTCAGCGGCGATCCGATGATTCCCGCGATCTGGGATGCCGTTGTGCCGTCGCGGCTCTGCACGCTGGTGGCCAATGCCTCGGGTGTTTCGGTCTCGACGATCGAGCACATCATGGCGGCGCTGGCCGGCTGTGGCATCCATAACGCGCTGATCGAGATCGACGGGCCGGAAGTGCCCATCCTCGACGGTTCGGCCATGCCCTTCGTCGAAGGCATCCTGTCGCGGGGCGTGCGCGCGCTTGCGGCACCGCTGCGGGCCTTCCGCATCCTGCGGACCGTCGAGGTGCGCGACGGCGAGGCGGTCGCGCGGCTGGAACCGGCGGTGACGCTGGAAATCGACTTCCGCATCGACTTTGCCGATGCTGCCATCGGTCGGCAGGCGAAGGCGCTGAACATGGCCAACGGCGCCTTCGTGCGCGAGCTGTGCGATAGCCGGACCTTCTGCCGCCAGTCGGACGTTGACGCCATGCGCGCCAACGGGCTGGCGCTTGGCGGCTCGCTCGACAACGCGGTTGTGGTCGACGGGCCGCTGGTGCTGACGCCGGGCGGGTTCCGCCACGCGGACGAGGCGGTGCGCCACAAGATGCTGGACGCGCTGGGCGATCTGGCGCTGGCCGGTGCGCCGATCCTGGGCCGCTATATTGGCACCCGGGCCGGCCACGCGCTGACCAACCGCCTGCTGCGCGCGCTCTTCGCCGACCCCGAGGCGTACCGCCTGATCGACGTGGCCCCGGAACAGCGGGCGATGCTGCCGGGAATCGGGGTCCATCGGGCCGAGATTCCGGCCGTTGCCTGACCCGTGAAATCCGGGCAAAGGCGTTTTGCGCCCGGAATTTTTCTGTGCTAGGACACGGGCAGACACGGGCGGGGCAACCGCCCGATCGGGCAAGAAACGCGGTGGGGTAGGCGGATCATGGCAGGCGACAGGTCTAGGGCGGCGCTGCTGGCGACATTTGCGCTCGTCACGGTGCTGGCCGGCTGCGGTGGCGGGCCCGGCAAGTCCAAGCAGATCCCTACCGAGGACCTAACCGCCGAGCAGATCTACAAGCGCGCCGAATACGAGCTGGAGACCAAGCGGGACTACAAGGCCGCCGCCAAGGACTTTGGCGAGGTGCAGCGGCTTTATCCCTATTCCGACTGGTCGAAACGCGCGCTGATCATGGAAGCCTACGCGGATCACCAGGCCCGCAAATACGATGACAGCCGCGCGGCCGCGCAGCGGTTCCTTGATTTCTACCCGGCGGATGGCGATGCCGCCTATGCGCAATACCTGCTGGCGCTGAGCTATTACGACCAGATCGACGCGATCGGCCGGGATCAGGGCGTGACCTTCCAGGCGCTGCAGGCGCTGCGCAAGGTGATCGAGACCTATCCCAACAGCGACTACGCGCGCTCGGCCATGCTGAAGTTCGATCTGGCCTTCGATCACCTTGCCGCGAAGGAAATGGAGATCGGCCGCTACTACCTGAAACGGGGCGATTACGCGGCGGCGATCAACCGTTTCCGGGTGGTGGTGGAACAGTACCAGACCACGACCTACACGCCCGAGGCGCTGGAACGGCTGGTGGAATGCTACCTGTCGCTGGGGCTCACGGATGATGCGCAGACCGCCGGGGCGATCCTGGGGCACAACTTCCAGTCCAGCCCGTTCTATCAGGATGCCTTCGTGCGCCTGAAGAACAAGGGTCTGGCGCCCGAGATGAAGCCGAAAAGCTGGCTCTCGCGCGTGTTCAGCGGCTCGGCCAAGACGAACCCGTAGGCCGGGGCCATGCTCCGCACGCTTGAAATCCGCGACCTGCTGCTGATCGAGCGGCTGGATCTGCAGTTCCAGCCCGGCCTGAACGTCCTGACCGGCGAGACGGGGGCGGGCAAGTCGATCCTGCTCGACGCGCTGGGCTTCGTGCTGGGCTGGCGCGGACGGGCGGATCTGGTGCGCGCGGGGGCCCCGCAGGGCGAGGTGACGGCGGTCTTCGATCTGGCGGCCGACCATCCGGCGCGTGTCGTTCTGGCCGAGGCGGGGCTTGAGGCGGAAGACGAGCTGATCCTGCGCCGTGTGAACACGGCCGAGGGGCGCAAGACCGCCTGGGTGAACGATCGGCGCACCTCGGGCGAGGTGCTGCGGGCGCTGTCGGACACGCTGGTGGAACTGCACGGTCAGCAGGATGACCGCGGCCTGCTGAACCCGCGCGGCCATCGCGACATTCTGGATGCCTTCGCGGGGGCGGGCGACCTGATCGCGGCCAGCCGCGCGCGCTGGCGCGAGCTGTCCGCCGCCCGTCGCGCGCTGTCCGAGGCCGAGGCGGCACTGGCGGCCGTGCGTGCCGAAGAGGAATACCTGCGCCACGCGGTCGGTGAGTTGGACCGCCTGAACCCGCAGGCGGGCGAGGAGGCCGAGCTTGACGCCCGCCGCCGCCTGATGCAGGGCGCCGTGCGCATCCGCGAGGACATCGCGCGTGCGCAGGCCGCCCTTGGCCCGCAGGGGGTCGAGGGGTTGGTGCATGACGCGAGCCGCTGGCTGGGCGGGGCGGCGGACAAGGCCGAGGGACGGCTTGACGGCGCGCTTGCCGCGCTGGAGCGGCTGGCGATCGAACTGGGCGAGGCGCAGCAGGGCGTCGAGGACTGCCTTGACGCGCTGGAGTTCAACCCCGCCGATCTTGAGGCCGCCGAAGAGCGGCTGTTCGCGATCCGGGCGCTGGCCCGCAAGCACGGCTGCCTGCCCGACGATCTGGCCGCCCATGCCGAGGGGCTGCGGCAGAAACTGGCGGCGCTGGACAGCGGGGCAAAGAACCTCGGCCGCCTTGCCGCCGCGGTCGAGGCCGCCGCCGCCGCCCATGCCGCTGCCTGCGCTGCGCTGACCGGCGCCCGTCGTGACGCGGCCGTCGCGCTTGATGCCGCCATGGCGGCCGAGCTGCCGCCGCTGAAGCTGGATCGGGCCACCTTCCGCACCGATGTCTCGGCCGCCGAGCCCGGCCCCGAGGGCGCCGATGCGGTGGCCTTCACGGTGGCCACCAACCCCGGCGCGCCGCCGGGGCCGCTGGACCGCATCGCCTCGGGGGGGGAACTGTCGCGGTTCCTGCTGGCGCTGAAGGTCTGCCTGACACGGGGGCAGACCCCGGTGACGATGATCTTCGACGAAATCGACCGCGGCGTGGGTGGGGCCACCGCCGATGCGGTGGGGCGCAGGCTTCGGGCGCTGTCGGCCGAGGCGCAGGTGCTGGTTGTGACCCATGCGCCGCAGGTGGCCGCGCAGGGCGCGCATCACTGGCGGGTGGAAAAGCGGGTGGCGGGTGGGATCACCACATCCACCGTGACCCCCCTGACCGCGCCCGATCGGGTGGACGAGATCGCCCGCATGCTGGCGGGCGACACCATCACCGATGCCGCCCGCGCCGCTGCGCGGGCCCTGCTGGCGGGATAGGCTAGCCCAGCAGCCGCGCCGTCATCTCGGCCAGATCGCGGCTGAGGCCGGGGGTGGCCCGGATGCGGGCCAGCTCGGCCCGGATCAGACCCTGCCGGTCGGCATCGTAGCGGGTCCAGGTTTCGAACGCCGTCGACATCCGCGCCGCGGTCTGCGGGTTCACCGGATCAAGCCGGATCAGCCAGTCCGCCAGAAGCCGGTAGGCCGCGCCCGAGGCGTGGTGGAACCCGGCATGATTGGCCGACAGCGCCCCCAGAACGGCGCGGAAGCGGTTGGGGTTCTTCCAGTCGAAATCGGGGTGGCGCGTCAGGGCCGCCGCGGCGTCTGCCAGAAGGTCGGGCGCGGCCTCCAGCACCTGAAGGGTGAACCACTTGTCCATCACCAGGCGGTCGTGGCTCCAGCGGCGGGCAAAGGCGGCCAGTTCCCCGGCGCCCGCCCCGATCGACAGCAGGCAGGCCAGCGCGCCCAGTTCCTCGGTCATGTTCCCGGCCTCGGCAAACTGGGCGCGGGCGCGGGCGCCGTCGTCGATCCGGGTCAGGTAGGCCAGCGCCTGCAGCCGCAGCGCGCGTTGCCCTGCGCCCCGGGCGTCGGGCACATAGGGGCCGGGCACCGCCATCGCGGCGTGAAGATCGGCCAGCGCCCCGCGCAGGTGGGTGGCGATGGCGCCCGCCAGCCGTTCGCGCGCCGCGTGGATGGCCGCCGGGTCGGGGGTGCGACCTGCGGCATGCAGGGTGTGGGCCATGTCGTCTTCCGACGGCAGCCGCAGCGCATAGGCCCGGAAGGCCGGGTCGAGGCTGTCGTCGCGCGCCACCCGCAGCAGCGCGTCAAGATAGTCCGGCCCCGGTGCCGCGCCCTCGGTCACCATGTGCGACAGCACGTCCTTGGCCAGCGCGCGCCCGGCCTCCCACCGGTTGAAGGGGTCGGTGTCATGCGCCAGCAGGAAGGCGCGCTCCTCCGGTGTCGAGGCGCGCTCGAGCACGACGGGCGCCGAGAAATCCCGCAGGATCGAAGGGATCGGCCGCGTGGCCAGCCCCTCGAAGCGGAAGCTCTGACGCGCCTCTGTCATCTCCAGCACGGTGGTGGGCAGCACTTCGTCGCCGTTCGGGTTCAGAAGGCCAAGCGCAATCGGGATCACCCGCGGCGGCTTTTCGGGCTGGCCGGGGGTGGGGGCGGTTTCCTGCGTGACATGAAGGGTGTAGCAGCCGTCCTTCCAGTCTTCTTCCACGCTCAGGCGGGGTGTGCCGGCATCGGTGTACCAGCGCTTGAACTGCGTCAGGTCGCGCCCGGTGGTGTCTTCGAACACCTTCAGCCAGTCTTCGATCGTGGCGGCCTGCCCGTCGTGGCGGCTGAAGTAGAGGTCAAGCGCGCGGCGATAGTCCTGCGGGCCCACCAGCCGCCTGAGCATCCCGATCACCTCGGCGCCTTTTTCGTAGACCGTGGCGGTGTAGAAATTGTTGATTTCCTGATACATCCCGGGCCGGACCGGGTGGGCGAGCGGGCCTGCGTCCTCGCGGAACTGGCGGGCGCGCAGCGTCAGCACATCCTCGATCCGCTTGACCGGGGCCGAGCGCATGTCGGCCGAGAACTGCTGATCGCGGAACACGGTCAGCCCTTCCTTCAGGCAAAGCTGGAACCAGTCGCGGCAGGTGATGCGGTTGCCGGTCCAGTTGTGGAAGTATTCATGCGCGATGATCGCCTCGATCCGGGCGAAGTCGTCGTCGGTCGCCGTCTCGGGAAGGGCCAGAACGTATTTGGAGTTGAAAATGTTCAACCCCTTGTTCTCCATCGCGCCCATGTTGAAGTCATCGACGGCGACAATGTTGAAAATGTCCAAGTCGTATTCGCGACCGTAGGTGTCTTCATCCCATTTCATCGACCGTTTCAGCGCGCCCATGGCGTAGTCGCACTTGCCCTCGTCGCCCGGGCGGACCCAGATGTTCAACTCGACCTGCCGCCCCGAGGCGGTGCGGAAGAAATCCGTGTGGCTGACCAGGTTCCCCGCCACCAGCGCGAAGAGATACGAGGGTTTCGGCCAGGGGTCGTGCCATTCGGCGAACCCGGGGCCCGCCCCGATGGGATCGCCGTTCGACAGCAAGACCGGCAGGTCCGATTCGATCCGCACGGTGAAGGGGGCCATCACGTCGGGGCGGTCGGGGTAGAAGGTGATCTTGCGGAACCCCTCGGCCTCGCATTGGGTGCAATACATGCCGCGCGACATGTAGAGCCCTTCGAGCGCGGTGTTGGTCTCGGGCGCGATCTCGACCTCGGCCGCAAAGGTGAAGGGCCCCGCGGGCAGCGCCGCGGCGGGGATCGTCAGCCCGCGGTCGTCTGGCCGGGCGTCGAGCTGTACACCGTCGACGGTGGCCCGGATCAGCCGCAGATCCTCGCCATCCAGCCGCAGGTCATGGGCGCCGGGGCGTGCGGGATTGGGCACGAAGCGGATCTGCGACAGCACCCGCGTGGCGCGGGGCGACAGCCGGAAGGTCAGCGCCACCTCTTCCACCAGATGGGTGGGCGGCTGGTAGTCGGCCAGAGAAACGGTCTGGGGGGTGGCGTCCTTCATCGGGGTCTCCTGCGCTTGCGGGCTCAGCCTAGCCGCTGGCGGCGCGGGCGCAAGGTGGGCGGGGCCGACTGCGGGCTTTACGCCGCCACTGGATGCGCTAGATATTCGTTCCATGAATGTTCTTGTCTGGTTCAAGCGCGATCTGCGGGTGGCAGACCATCCGGCCCTGACGCTGGCCGCCGGGCTGGGGCCGGTGCTGCCTGTCTATATCGTCGAGCCCGATCTCTGGCGGCAGGCCGATGCCTCGGGGCGGCAGTGGGCCTTCATCGGGGAAAGCCTTGTGGAACTGCGCGACGCGCTTGGCGCCCTTGGCGCGCCGCTGGTTGTGCGTGTGGGCGAGGCGGTCGAGGTGCTGGACAAGCTCTGCCGCCTGCATGGGATCGGCCACATCGTCTCGCATGAGGAAACGGGCACGCTCTGGACGTTCGCGCGCGACCGGGCGGTGGCGGACTGGGCGCGGCGGTCCGGGGTGGCCTGGACCGAGGTGCCGCAGCAGGGGGTGGTGCGTCGTCTGGCCGCCCGCAGCGACTGGGGCGCGCGGCGCGATGCCTTCCTGGCCGCCGGGCCGCTGCCGGTGCCCGCGGGCCTGACGCCGGTGCCGGGGGTAGAGCCGGGGGCGATCCCGTCGGCCCGGGCGCTGAAGCTCGCCGAGGATCGCTGCCCGCATCGGCAGGCGGGGGGGCGGGCCCAGGGGCTTGTGCTGACCGAATCGTTCCTGCGGGTCCGGGGGCAGCCCTACCGGGCGGCGATGTCCTCGCCGGTCAGTGGCGAACGCGCCTGTTCGCGGCTGTCGCCGCATCTGGCCTGGGGCACGCTGTCGGGGCGCGAGGTGGCGGCGGCGCTGGCCCTGCGGATGGCGGACCGGCCAGGTGCGGGCTGGTCGGGCAGCCTTGCGTCGTTCCGCTCGCGGCTGGCCTGGCGCGACCATTTCATCCAGAAGCTGGAAACCCGGCCCGATCTGGAGGTGGCCTGCCTGCATCCGGCCTACGAGGGTCTGCGCCCGCGCGAGACCGACCGCGCGCGGCTTTCGGCCTGGGAGGCGGGGCAGACCGGCATCCCCTTCGTCGATGCCTGCCTGCGCTATCTGCGGGCCACCGGCTGGCTGAATTTCCGCATGCGCAGCATGGTGGTTTCGGTTGCGGCGCAGCATCTGTGGCTGGACTGGCGCGCGCTGGGCGCCCCGCTGGCGCGGATGTTCACCGATTACGAACCCGGCATCCACTGGCCGCAACTGCAGATGCAGGCGGGCACCACCGGGATGAACACGATCCGCATCTACAACCCGGTGAAACAGGGGCAGGAGCAGGACCCGACCGGCGCCTTTACCCGCCGCTGGGTGCCCGAACTGGCCGAGGTGCCCGACACCTTCCTGCAGGAGCCCTGGCGCTGGAGCGGGGCGGCGGGGCTTCTGGGGCGCCGCTACCCCGAGCCGCTTGTGGACCTGGCCGCCGCCGCGCGTGCCGCGCGTGAGGCGGTCTATGCGGTGCGCAAGACGCCCGGCTTTCGCGACGAGGTGCCGCGGCTGGTGGCGGCGCTGGCCTCCGGACAAGGCAGGACGGGGCAGGGCGCGCGTGGCCGCGGCCGACGGGCGAAGCCGGTGCCGGGGCAGTTGAGCCTGGGGCTGTAGCGCCGGGCGCAGAGGGTGGGGGGCTGTCTGCCCCCCACACCCCCCGAGGATATTTGCGGACAGAAAATGCGGGGCCGATGGCATGAAGATGCGGAAGAAGGGCGATCTGCCCACCAGGGTCTGTGCCACCTGCGGGCGGCCCTTCGCCTGGCGGAAGAAATGGGCGAAGGTCTGGGACGAGGTGCGCCACTGTTCCGACCGGTGCCGGAACGAGGCGCGCCGCAAGTCCTGAGGCGCGTCAGAGGGTGATCGCCAGCGCCTCGAGCTGGCTGAGTGCGGTGCCCCAGCCGCCGTGGAAGCCCATATCTTCGTGCCGCGCGCGGTCTTCGGGGCTGCGGTGCATGGCGCGGGCGGTGTAGCGCGTCCTGTCGCCTTCGGGGGCGATGGTCAGGATCGCGGTGAAGAAGGGCTCGGGCGCGGGGCGCCAGCCTTCATGCAGGGCGTCCGTGAAGATCAGCCGCTGGCGGGGGATCAGGTCGAGGAATATCCCCTCGGTCGGAAAGGTCTGCGCGCCCAGCTGCATCACGGTGGCAAACCGGCCGCCCGGACGGAGGTCGAGCGTGGCCTCGACCGTCTCGACGGGCTTGGGCGCCCACCACTGTTTCAGCAGCTCCGGTTCGGTCCAGCAGCGCCAGATCTGGGCCGGGCTGGCCGCGACGAGGCGCGTCAGTTCAAGATCAAGTGCGGGGTTCAGCGTCATCTTCGATCTCCGGCAGGGTCGCAAGAAGGGTGTCGAGGCGGTCGAGCCGTTGCTCCCACGCCGCCCGCTGGCGCGAGAGCCAGTCGAGCGCGGGGGCAAGGCGGGCAGGCTGGGCCCGGCAGATGCGGGTGCGGCCCGACTTCTCGGTGGCGATGAGCCCGGCGTCTTCGAGCACGCCAAGATGGCGCAGCACGGTGGGCAGGGCGAGGCCGGTGGGCGCGGCGAGGTCGGTCACCCGGGCCGGACCCTCCATCAACCGTTCCAGCATGGCGCGGCGGGTGTCATCGGCCAGGGCCTGGAAGAGGGGCGTGAGGGCGCGGTCAAACTTAGCCATGACGCTAAGTATCTCGGTCGGGCGCAGTTTGGCAAGGAAAACTTAGTGAAATTGCTAAGTGAATTGCATTCTTCGGCAGATCCGAAAGATGTTTTTGCCCGGATTGGTCATTTGGATTGACCGGATTTGTTGCCTATCGGAAACTTTGTGCCTAATTGTGTGCGGCGGCATACCGGTTCGGGTGGCCGGGCAAGCAAGGAGGCGGCTGGAATGGTCGATCGCGTGGAAAAGCAGGGGCTTCAGGTCGACGCCGGTCTGGCCGGGTTCATCGACGGGCAGGCGTTGCCGGGATCGGGCGTGGCGGCCGAGACCTTCTGGTCGGCGCTGTCGGCCGCCATCCACGAGCTTGGCCCGCAGAACCGTGCCCTGCTGGCCCGCCGCGAGGCGATCCAGGCCCAGATCGACGCCTGGCACAAGGCCCGCAGGGGCAAGCCGCAGGATCACGCGGCCTACATGAGCTTTCTGCGCGAGATCGGCTATCTGGTGCCCGAAGGCCCCGACTTCACCATTGCGACGACCGGCACGGACCCGGAGTTTGCCAGCATCCCCGGCCCGCAGCTGGTCGTGCCGGTGACGAACGCGCGCTATGCGCTGAACGCCGCGAATGCGCGCTGGGGCTCGCTTTACGATGCGCTCTACGGGACCGATGCGCTGGGCGATCTGCCCGCGGGCGGTGGCTTCGATCCGGCGCGCGGGGCGCGGGTGATTGCCTGGGGGCGCGCGTTCCTTGATGATGTGGTGCCGCTGGCGGCGGGGTCCTGGGCCGATGTCGCGGGGCTGGCGGTCGAGGCGGGGCAGCTTGCCCCTGCGCTGCGCGATCCGGCGATGTTCGTGGGCTACGCGGGCGCGCCTGCGGCGCCTTCGGCGGTCGTGCTGAAGCAGAACCACCTGCATCTGATCCTCGAGATCGACCGGGGCACCCGCGTGGGGGGCATGGACCGGGCCGGGATCGCCGACATCCGGCTGGAGTCGGCCGTCTCGTCGATCATGGATTGCGAGGATTCGGTGGCGGCCGTCGATGGCGCCGACAAGGTGGTGGCCTATGCCAACTGGCTGGGCCTGATGAAGGGCGACCTTTCGGAACGTTTCAGCAAGAATGGCCGCGAGGTCGTGCGTGCGCTGAACCCGGATCTGACGTTCACCGCCCCCGACGGGGGCAGCCTGACGCTCAAGGGGCGCGCGATGATGCTGGTGCGCAACGTGGGCCACCTGATGACCACGCCCGCGATCCTGGACCGCGCGGGGCTGGAGGCGGGCGAGGGGATCATGGATGCCTTCTGCACCGTGCTTTGCGCGCTGCACGACCTGAACAAGGCCGCGGGGCCGCGCAACTCGCAGACCGGATCGGTCTATGTCGTGAAGCCCAAGATGCACGGGCCGGACGAGGTTGCCTTTGCCGACACGCTCTTTGCCCGGGTGGAGGATGCGCTGGGTCTGCCGCGCTACACCGTCAAGCTTGGCATCATGGACGAGGAGCGGCGGACCTCGGCCAACCTCAAGGAATGCATCCGGGCCGCGCGCCATCGCGTGGCCTTCATCAACACGGGCTTCCTGGACCGGACGGGCGACGAGATTCACACCTCGATGGAAGCCGGGCCGATGGTGCGCAAGGGCGACATGAAGGCGGCCGCCTGGATCAAGGCCTACGAGGATCGCAATGTCGACATCGGGCTGGCCTGCGGGCTGTCGGGCATTGCCCAGATCGGCAAGGGGATGTGGGCCGCCCCTGACCTGATGGCCGAGATGCTGACGCAGAAGATCGGCCATCCGATGGCCGGGGCCAATACGGCCTGGGTGCCCTCGCCCACCGCGGCGACGCTGCATGCCACGCATTACCACCGGGTCGATGTGTTTGCCCGGCAGGCCGAGATCGCCAAAGCGGGCCCGCGCGGCAGGCTGGACGACCTGCTGACCGTGCCGCTGGCAGGTGGCGCGAACTGGAGCGAGGCCGAGATCCAGGCCGAGATCGAGAACAACGCGCAGGGTATCCTGGGCTATGTGGTGCGCTGGGTCGATCAGGGGGTGGGGTGTTCCAAGGTTCCCGACATCCATGATGTGGCGCTGATGGAAGACCGGGCGACCTGCCGGATCTCGTCGCAGGCGCTGGCGAACTGGCTGCACCACGGCGTGGTGAGCGAGGCGCAGGTGATGGCGGCGATGCGGAAGATGGCGGCGGTGGTCGACCGGCAGAATGCCGATGACCCGGCCTATGTGCCGATGGCGCCGGGCTTCGACGGCATCGCCTTCAAGGCGGCCTGCGATCTGGTGTTCAAGGGTCGCATCCAGCCCTCCGGCTATACCGAGCCGGTGCTGCATGCGCGTCGGCAGGAACTGAAGGCCGCGCGCGCGGCCTAGCATCGCGTCCGATCCGGTGCCCCCCGAGGTCGCGGCGAACCTTCGGGGGGTGCCGCATGGTGCTCGCGCAGCGCCGCGATCTGCACAATTTTGCGACAGTCGTGCAGCGAACAGGCTTTGTGCGCGGCTGCCCCCTCGACCCGCCGCGTGCCGCGGCCTATGTTCGGCAGGAGAACCAGCGGGGAAGGGAAAATGGCGCGCCCTGTCGTCGGCATCATCGGCAACATGTCCATCCTGAACGAAACCTACAGGGTTCACGCGGGTGGTCTGATGAACAGCGAGGCCGTGGCGCAGGTGGCCGAGTGCCTGCCGCTGATCATCCCCTCTGATCCGCATTTCGTTGCGGTCGACGACCTGCTCGAGCAATGCGACGGTTTCCTGCTGACGGGGGGGCGGCCGAACGTGCACCCTTCGGAATATGGCGAGGAGGAAACCCCCGCGCATGGCGCCTTCGACCGCTGCCGGGACGCGATCACCCTGCCGCTGATCCGCGCCTGCGTGGAGCGCGGCCAGCCCTTCCTCGGGGTCTGCCGCGGCTTCCAGGAGGTGAACGTGGCGATGGGGGGGACGCTTTACCCCGAGATCCGCGACCTGCCGGGCCGGATGAACCACAGGATGCCGCCCGATGGCACGCTGGAGGAAAAGTTCGCCCTGCGCCACCATGTCCGCTTCGCCGCTGACGGTGTCTTTGCCCGCCTGATGGGGGCAGAGGAGGTGATGACCAACACGCTGCACGGGCAGGGGATCAAGGACCCCGGGGCGCGGGTGGTGGTGGATGGCTGGGCCGAAGACGGCACGCCCGAGGCGCTTTACGTGAAGGATGCGCCGGGCTTCACGCTATCGGTACAGTGGCACCCCGAGTTCAACGCGGTGAACGACCCGGTGTCGCGGCCGCTGTTCCGGGCTTTCGGCGAGGCGGTGCATGCCTGGGCCGCGCGGGGCGCGGTTCCTGTCCGGCGGCGCGCCTGAGGCGGGCCGGGACAGGAAGGGGGCTGTCTGCCCCCTCGGCGCGTGCCGCGCCTCACCCCCGAGGATGTTTTCGGACAGAAAATGATCGGGGCTGTCAGGTGACCTTTGCGCGCACCTTGTGTTCCGGCCGGTCCCAGAGCGCGTTGTCCATCACGTCCTTCAGGATGGCGATGGCGCCCGCCACCTCGGCCTCGCCGATGTAGAGCGGCGTGAAGCCGAAGCGCAGGATGTCGGGGGCACGGAAATCGCCGATCACGCCACGGGCGATCAGCGCCTGCATGATGGCGTAGCCCTCGGGGTGGCGGAAGCTGACCTGGCTGCCGCGGGTGACAGGATCGCGCGGGCTGGCCAGATGCAGCGCCGGGCAGGCGGCCTCGACCCCGGCGATGAACTGTTCGGTGAGCGCGATCGAGCGGGCGCGGATCGCCTCCATCGTCACGCCGTCCCAGACGTCCATCGCGGCATCGAGCGCCGCGAGTTGCAGGATCGGCGGGGTGCCCACGCGCATCCGGTCGACGCCGCGGCCCGGGCGGTAGCCGAGATCGAAGGCGAAGGGGCTTTCATGGCCGAGCCAGCCCGACAGCGCCGGGCGCGCCACCTCGGCATGGCGGGGCGCGACGTAGATGAAGGCCGGGCCGCCGGGGCCGGAGTTCAGGTATTTGTAGGTGCAACCCACGGCGAAATCGGCGCCGCATCCGGCCAGATCGACCGGCAGCGCGCCCGCCGAATGCGCCAGATCCCAGACCGCCAGCGCGCCCGCGGCATGCGCCCTTGCGGTCAGTCGCTGCATGTCATGCCGCCGCCCGGTGCGATAGTCGACCTCGGTCAGCATCAGCACGGCGACGGTGTCGTCGATGTTCGCCTCGACCTCTTCGGGCGCCACGGTCTTGAGCGCGTAGCCCTGGCCCAGCGTGCGCACCAGCCCGTCGGCCATGTAGAGATCCGAGGGGAAGTTGCCGGTATCCGACAGGATCACCCGGCGGCCCGGGGTCATCTCCAGCGCCGAGGCCAGCGCCTGGTAGACCTTGATCGACAACGTGTCGCCCAGCACGACCGAGCCGGGTTCCGCCCCGATCAGCCGGGCGATCCGGTCGCCCACACGCCGCGGCATGTCCATCCAGCCCGCCTTGTTCCAGCCGGTGATCAGCATCTCGCCCCATTCCGCCTCGATGGTGCGGTTCACCCGGGCGGCGGCGGCCTTCGGCAGGGGCCCGAGCGAGTTGCCATCGAGGTAGATCACCCCGGCGGGAATGTGGAACATGGCCTTGGTCTTGGCAAAGTCGGTCATTTGAACCTCCGTTTGGCGCAAGAAGCGCCCGCGGTGGGGGGCAAGTCAACCCCGGCAGGCAAAATTATTTCAGGCTTGAAATGTTTTTGGCCTCAGGCCTGCCCGCCCGCGATCTCGATCGCCTGGCCGTTCACGCTGTCCGAGCCGGGCGAACAGAGCCAGAGCGCGGCAGCGGCGACTTCCTCGGGCGCGATCAGCCGCCCGTGGCGGTTGGCGCCCGTCATCAAGGCGCGCGCCTCTTCGGGTGTGATCCCGGCGCGGCGGGCGATGCTTTCGCTGTTCTGCAGCACGATGTCGGTATCGGTATAGCCGGGGCAGAGCGCGTTGAAGGTGATGCCGGTGCCCAGGTAATCCTCGCTGAGCGCGCGGATCAGGCCGATCACCCCGTGCTTCGAGGCGGTGTAGGCCGGGGCCCCCTTCAGCCCGCGCAGGCCCGCAACCGAGGAGACGGCGATCACCCGGCCCCAGCCCGCGGCGCGCATGCCGGGCAGGCAGTCACGGATGGTCAGGAAGGCACCGTCGAGATTGGTGGCCATCACCCGGCGCCAGAAGCTGAGTTCGGTCTTGTGCAGCGCGCGGCCCTCGGCGATGCCCGCATTGGCCACGCAGATGGTGATCGGGCCGTTGCGCCGTGTCGCCGCCTGGATCGCGTTGGTGATCGAGGCCTCGACGGTCACGTCCATCATGACCGGGGTCAGCCCGTGGATGTCGCCCGCCTGTTCCAGCACCGTCGTGCGGCGTCCGGTGATCGTCACCTGCGCGCCGGCCCCGGCCAGCGCCCGTGCGATGGCGAGCCCGATCCCGGTGCCGCCGCCGGTCACCAGCGCATGTCTGCCCTCAAGGCTCATCCTGCGGTCCCCCCTGCAACGGCGCAGAGGGTAGCGGTGTGATCCCCCGCGTCAACGCCCGGCCGCGCTCAGGGGTGCCAGCCGTCCGTCAGCGTATTCAGGAAGGCAACGATATCGCCCGCCTCGGCTTCGGTCAGGGCCGGCGGGTCGCCCGCGCGGCGGTTCAGCGGGGCGTCGGTGCGGTCGATGTTGCCGCGGTATTGCGGCGGCAGGTCGTTGTAGGCCTCGACCGTGCCATCGGGGCCACGCGGATAGATCCGCGCGGGGCGGGTATCGCGCAGGGCGTAGAATTCGACCGCATCCGACAGCTTCGTATAGGCGCCGTTGTGGAAGAACACGCCGCGGGTGGCGACGTTGCGCAGCGTCGGCGTCTTGAACAGGCCGCAGTTGGCGGCCTGGGGCGCATCCTTGCGCAGGGGCCCGCAGAGGCCGAGGTCGTGATAGGCCGGGTCGGCATTGGCCGGGATCGCCGGGTTGCGCGGCACGGCCAGGGCCTCGAATTCGAAATCGGTGAACAGCGGGGGCTTGCCGGTCGCGTCGGGCCGGTCAAGGTGGCAGGCCGCGCAGTTGCCCTTCTTCGGGTCGTCGAAGAGCGCCCGACCGCGCGCCTCGGCTTCAGTCAGGGTGGCCTTGCCCGCAAGCCAGGCATCGTATTTCGACGAGAACGGGTGGAACGAGGGGTCTTCCGTCTGGAATCGGGCCAGCGCATAGGCGGCCTCGTCCACCGTCATCCGGTCGTCCTTCAGGATCTGGTCGCCGAAGAACCGGCCAAGCGGCTTGCCATAGGCCGCGCGGATCCTGGCGGCGAGCGTGGGGATGTCTGCGTTCGCCATCTCGAAGGGTGACAGCAGCGGCCCCTCGGCCTGGTCCTGCAAGGTCTGGGCGCGGCCGTCCCAGAAGAGGCCGCCGCGGGCGACCATGTTGCCCGAGGTGTCGCCGCTCTTGGCGGCGGCGGGCGCGCGGTTGGCGATCACCAGCTTGGTGATGGCGGTGGCGGGCGAGAAGGGCACCGTATCGGTGGTTTCCGCGATCTGCATCGGCAGCGCCTCGGCCGCCTCGCTGGTGGCGTTCTCGGGGCCGATGGAAAACGGCGGGGTCAGCGACTTGTAGGCCAGCGAGGGGACGGTGCGGAAGCCGGGCCGGTCCATTCCCGGGCCGCCCTGTTCCACCACCACCCCGGCCTGAGGGCCGTAGTGGTTGGCGGGATCGTGGCAGAAGGCGCAGGACATCGCCCCCGAGGCCGACAGCGAAGGGTCGAAGAACATCTGCCTGCCAAGGGTGGCCACCGCGCTCAGCCCGTCGGCGTCCGCCGCCGGGACGACCCCGGCGAGGATCAGCCCCGCCAGGGCAACTGCGCGGCGGCCGGACAGGGTAGGGCCGCCGCGGCGCGTCACTTGGTCTCGCCCGTGGCCGGGTCGAGCGTCAGCTTGGCCGCCGTGGGCTTGGCCCAGTCGAACATGCCGTCGATCGAGCCTGCAACCGCATCGAACGAGCCCTGACCAAGCCGCTGGCCACCCATCCAGTTGTCCTCGATGAAGCGCATGACCGAGCTTTGGTCGGTCACGGTATGGTCGACGTAGTTCACCTTGGCATAGGGCGAGATCACCAGGAACGGCATGCGGGTGCCGTAGCCGCAGCGGCCCTGCGCCGGCTGGCCGAACACGCCCGGCAGCGGGGTGCCGGTTTCGCAGGCGGTGCCGTTCAGCACGTCGTAGCCCTTCACCGGGATGTTCGACGGGTTCACCACATGGTGGGCGTGGTCATACCAGCCGTCCGAGTCGTCATAGGCCACGATGATGGCCGTATCCTTCCAGAACGGCGAGGCCTGGACCGCGTTCACCGCCTGAACCACGAACTGCTGTTCGTCCAGCGGGTCCGAATAGCCCGCGTGGCCATCCTGATAGGCCGGGGCCTTCAGGAACGACACCTGCGGCAGGTTGCCCGCGGCCAGCGCGTCGTACCAGTCGTGCAGGTCGTACTGGTGGTTCGCCCCGCCGTCATTCGCGGTGCCGATCGCCGCCACCGAGGCGGGCCGCACATGGGTCGGGTTCGCGGTCGAGGGATAGTACTGGAACGGCTCGTGGTGGGGGATGTAGTCGCCCGACTTCACGTTGATGATCGACGAGGTGGTCGTGCGCCCGCAGCCGGTGGTGCCGTCGGCGTTCTTCACGGTCAGGTCGAATCCGCCCTCGAAGAAGCCCCAGCTGATGCCGCGGTCGTTCATCATGTCGCCGATGTTCCGGCCGATCATCAGCCCGGTGGGATACTTCGGGTTCGAGCAGACGTCGCCGGTGGGGTCGAGGTCGGAGATCATCGTCCAGTTGCCGTTGCCGTCCGGCACGACCCGGCCGCCATCGTAGGTGCCGTCCTTTTCCAGCTTGTAGCCCGGCGGCAGTTGCATGCCGTTGGTCTGGCCCGACACAAGGTTGATCGCGCCCGGGCTCGAGGGGCCGAAGGTGGTGGAATAGGACGCATCGTTCATCGCGTAGGTCTGCGCGTAGTTCCAGAGCGCCGTGACGGTATTGCCGTCATAGTAGCCCATCACCTGCCCCTTGGTGCCAAAGGCGCCGGCGCCGTCCTTGGTGCCCTTCCCCGTCATCTTCGGGAAAAGGTCCATCTTGTAGCCGTTGTAGGCCGCCTGTTCGGCGGTATAGCCGTGGTTCTGGTCGGCGGTGCCCGCCTGCGTGCGGTCCAGCCGGAACGGCCCGGTCGCGTCGGGGCCATTCGCGGCGCCCGCGTTGGGATTGGTGTCCAGCAGCCCGGC
This sequence comes from Pseudomonadota bacterium, assembly GCA_021845805.1. Classification (GTDB taxonomy): domain Bacteria; phylum Pseudomonadota; class Alphaproteobacteria; order Rhodobacterales; family Rhodobacteraceae; genus Solirhodobacter. The sequence goes on from JAJZVD010000002.1 coordinate 75,060, forward strand.
ATGGGCCAGCGTGTCGATGTCGGCGGGGGTGTCGGCCTTGGCGGTGAAGGAGGGCTCTCCGTCCGGGTTCGCGGCCTTCGGGTAGGTGGCGAAGTAGTGATCGAAGGACACGTTTTCCTGGAAGATCACCACCAGATGCTTGATCGGGGTGGCGGTCTCTGCCAGCGCCGGGCCTGCGGCAAGCGCAAGCGCGCTGCAGGCAGCGGACAAGAGGTAGGGGTGCGGTCTGGGCATCACGGTCTCCTTGGCGGGCGGTGTCACTGCGGCCTGCCCGAGGAATGTGACACAGGGGTTAAACCCGATCGTCACGTTTGCGTGAGGCTCACGGATCGGGTTCGCTTGACGGTTGCACGATCGGCGCCGGCCCCGGCGCGGTGTCGGCCGTGGCCTGTGGCAGCGGCCCGGTCACCGGCATCGGCCCGCCCGGGCTGTCGGCCACCGGATCGACCGTTTCGCCCGGCGCCCCGGCCGCGGCCTCGGGCTGGCCAAGGTTGTAGCTGACCAGCCCGAGTTGCCGGGCGGCGCCCAGCGACAGGATCTCGCTGTCGAGTCCGAGCGGCGCCTGATAGCGCCGGATGGCGGCACGGGTCGCTGCGTCCATCGCCCCGGTCAGCGCCCCGCTGTAATAGCCCCGCGCCAGCAGCGCCCGCTGCAGGGCGCCCAGAAAGGCGGGCGTCATCAGGGCGGGGCAGGGGCTGCGGAACCAGACTTGCGAGCGGTCCTTGACGATCCGCTGGCGGCTGACCGTCTGATAGACCGCGGGCACTGCCGGATGCCCCGCCGTGGCGGGCCGCGCGGCCGAGACCATCTCATGCGTGGTCGCGGTCTCGAACACCGCGGGGGTGACGGCATCGGCCCAGCATTCGCCCGGTTTCGCCGAGGGCGGGCGGTCGGCGCCGGAATGGATCAGCGTGGGCTCCAGCGAGGCGGGCCCCAGGGCGTCCGGCTTCAGCAACGGGTCGCCCGGCGCCCCGTCGACACAGGCGCCAAGCGCCAGAACGAGGCCCAGACGGGCAATGGCACGAAACATGCGGGCGGAACTCCTGCCGGATTTGCGGCAGGTTAGCGGCTTCGCCGGGGACCGGGAAGAGGCGCCTTATGACCGCTTGCCCGTGGCGAAGCGGGTGTTGAAGGCAGCGGTGCTGTTGGCGTGCGGATAGGGCTGGTCGGGCACCGGCACACCCAGATGCGCACAGAGCGGCCCCCAGCCGTCGCCGATCCGGTGGACCAAGAGCCGCGCCGGCGGCACCGTGGCCAGCACGTCTTCGACATGGGCGCGGTAGACGGCCAGCGCATGCGCGCGGTCGTCGGGGCGGCCGTCGAAGACCTGCATCACCACCATCCGCCCGGTCGTGGCGGCCTCTGTCTCGGGCAGGATGCGCGGCAGGATCGTGGTGGAAAAGCTGTTCCACCAGCTTTCGGGCGTCCGCCAGGTCAGCAGAACCCTGGCCTCGGGGTAGGCCGCGATCAACTCGCGCCAATAGGCGGCCGAGGGCCAGTCGACGCAGGCCGCATAGCCGTCGAAGAGGGCGCCCCAATCCGGTGCCCCGCCGCGCAGCAGCGCGCGCCAGCGGTCCTTCTGCAGGTCATGCGCGATGACCTCGAACATGTGATGGCAGGGGCCGAAGCCCAGGATCGTCAGCGCCTCGCGCATCGAATCCGTCCCGGTGCGGCCGAAGCCCGCGCCGATCACCTTCAGTGTCATGCCGTTCCCCCCCGGGGTGATCGCTCTGCGCGCGCGACCAGAGTGGCCGCGCGGCACGAGTCGGGCAAGGGGGGTGGAAGGCCGCCCGCACCTCGGCTAGATAACGCACTGATGCAATGGTTTCCGGGGCAAACGGGCAATGGCGAAGATCACCTATGTGGAATTCGGCGGCAAGGAGCATGTCGTTGACGTGCCGAACGGTCTGACCGTGATGGAAGGTGCGCGCGACAACGGCATTCCGGGGATCGAGGCCGATTGCGGCGGCGCCTGCGCCTGTTCGACCTGCCATGTCTATGTCGATCCGGCCTGGGTGGAGCGTCTTCCCAAGAGGGACGCGATGGAAGAGGACATGCTGGATTTTGCCTGGAACCCCGATCCGGTCCGCTCGCGGCTGACCTGCCAGATCAAGGTCTCGGCCGCGCTGGAGGGGCTGAAGGTCTTCATGCCGGAAAAGCAGATCTGAGCGACCGGCCGGGGCGCGGGGGGCGCTGCCCCCCGTCGGCTGCGCCGACTCCCCCCGGGATATTTGCGGACAGAAAATGAGGGCGGGCGGGTCAGAGGGCCCGCCAGCCGATGTCGCTGCGGCAGAACCCGTCCGGCCAGTCGATCTCTGCGACCATGGCATAGGCGGCCTCGCGCGCGGCGCGCAGCGTCTCGGCCCGGGCGGTGACGTTCAGGACGCGCCCGCCGGTGGCGACCATCGCGCCATCCTTCCGTGCGGTGCCCGCGTGGAACACCATGTGGCGCGAATCCTCGGGCAGCGCGTCGAGGCCGCGGATGGGCGTGCCCCTGTCATGATCGCCGGGATAGCCGCGGGCCGCCATCACCACGGTCAGGGCGTGATCCTCGGCCCAGTTCACCCGGGCCTCGGCCAGCCGCCCTTCGGCGCAGGCCAGAAGCAGGTCGAGCGTCTGCGCGCCCAGCCGCATCATCAGCACCTGGGCCTCGGGGTCGCCGAAGCGGACGTTGTATTCCACCAGCCGGGCGCGGCCCCGGTCGATCATCAGCCCGGCGTAGAGCACACCCGTGTAGGGCATGCCGCGCCGCGCCATCTCGGCGACCGTGGGTTTCACGATCTCGTCCAGCACCTGCGCCTGGATCGCGGGGGTCAGCACCGGGGCGGGCGAATAGGCGCCCATGCCGCCGGTGTTGGGGCCGGTGTCGCCGTCGCCCACGCGCTTGTGGTCCTGCGCGGTGCCGACGGGCAGCACGTCGGTGCCGTCGCAGAGGATGAAGAAACTGGCCTCTTCGCCCGGCATGAAGTCCTCGATCACCACTTCGGCCCCGGCGGCGCCGAGGCTGCCTGCGAACATGTCGGTGACGGCGGCCTCGGCCTCGGCCAGGGTCATGGCCACCACCACGCCCTTGCCCGCGGCCAGGCCATCGGCCTTGACGACGATGGGCGCGCCCTTCGCGCGGACGTAGGCCAGTGCCGGGGCGGCCTCGGTGAAGCGCGCCCAGGCCGCTGTGGGGGCGCCGCAGGCGTCGCAGATGTCCTTCGTGAAGGCCTTCGAGGCTTCGAGCCGCGCCGCCGCCGCCGAGGGCCCGAAGGCGAGGACCCCCGCCGCGGCCAGCGCATCGGCCACGCCCGCGGCCAGCGGCGCCTCGGGGCCGATCACCACGAAGTCGATGGCGTGGGTTTCACAGAAGGCGACCACCGCCGCGCCGTCGAGGATGTCGAGCGCCGCGCATTCGGCGACGCCCGCGATCCCGGCATTGCCAGGCGCCACGATCAGCCTGTCGCATTTGGGGTTCTGCGCTATCGCCCATGCCAGCGCATGTTCGCGCCCGCCGCCGCCCAGCACCAGGATGTTCATCGGCCCGCACCCTTTCCCTCGGTTTCCCGGCGTCATAAGGTCAGCGGGCCCCGATCACAAGCGAACCCGATGTCCGACCTGTTCGAAGATGCCGCCCCCGCCCCCGGAAACGCGCCGGAATTCACCGTCTCGGAACTGTCCGGAGCGGTCAGACGGGTGATCGAGGGGGAATTCGGTCTGGTCCGCGTGCGCGGCGAGGTGGGGCGGGTGTCGCGCCCGGCCTCGGGGCATCTTTATTTCGACCTGAAGGACGACCGCGCGGTGATCGCCGCCGTCACCTGGAAGGGGCAGGCCGCCCGGCTGACCGCCCGCCCCGAAGAGGGGATGGAGGTGATCGCCACCGGTCGGCTGACCACGTTTCCCGGGCAGTCCAAGTACCAGCTGATCGTCGATGACGTGGTGCTCGCGGGGGCGGGTGCGCTGATGGCGATGCTGGAGAAGCGCAAGGCGCAACTGGCGGCCGAAGGGTTGTTCGACGCCGCCCGCAAGATGCCCATCCCCTATCTGCCCGAGGTGATCGGGGTCGTCACCTCGCCCTCGGGCGCGGTGATCCGCGACATCCTGCACCGGCTGCGTGACCGCTTTCCGCGCCGGGTGCTGATCTGGCCGGTGGCGGTGCAGGGCGAGAAATGCGCCCCCGAGGTGGCCGCGGCCATCGCGGGGTTCAACGCGCTGCCGCCGGGCGGGGCGATCCCGCGGCCCGACGTGCTGATCGTGGCGCGTGGTGGCGGCAGTCTGGAGGACCTCTGGGGCTTCAACGAAGAGATCGTGGTGCGGGCGGCCGCCGCCAGCCGCATTCCCCTGATCTCGGCCGTGGGGCACGAGACCGACACCACCCTGATCGACTTTGCCGCGGACCTGCGGGCGCCGACGCCCACCGCCGCGGCGGAGCTGGCGGTGCCCGTGCGGCTGGAACTGATCGCCACGCTCGATGCGCTGGGCGCGCGGCAGAGCCACGCGCTGATGCAGGGGCTGACCCGCCGCGGGCAGCGCCTGCGCGATCTGGGGCGCGCGCTGCCGCGGCCCGAGGCGCTGACGGCTCCGGCCTCGCAGCGGCTGGATCTGCTGGCCGAGCGGCTGCCGAACGCGCTGGCGCAGGTGGCGGCGCGCAAGCGGACGGCCTTTGCCGAACGGGCGGCGCATGTCCGGCCGCGGCTGCTGGCCGATCTGGCCGCGCGCCTGCGCGACCGTCTGGGCGACCGCGCGGCGCGGCTTGCGCCCGCGCTGGCCCGCGGCACGGAAGGCGCCGCGCGCGACCATGCCCGTCTGGCCGCCCGGTTGCGCCCCGAGGCGCTGGCGCGCGCCACGGCCGAGCGCCGCCGCAGCTTCGACGCGCTGTCGGCCCGGCTGGAGCGGGTTGCCGCGGCGCAGACCGAGGGCTGGCGCGCCCGGCTCGGGGCGCTGGACCGGATGCGGCAGACGCTGGGCTATACCGAAACGCTGAAACGCGGCTTTGCCGTGGTGCGGGCGGGGGCGGCCATCGTCACCACGAAAGCCGCCGCCGAGGCCGCCCCCGCGCTGGAAATCGAGTTCCAGGACGGGCGGCTGCTGCTGGGGCCGCGCGCCGCGAAGAAGGCGAAGGACGAGCCGCCGACGCAGGGCAGCCTGTTCTAGGCGACCCCGCAGGGCGGTCGCTCAGCCAAGCCGCTTGCCGCTGGCCGCGTCGAACAGATGCACCGCCGCGGGATCGGCCGTCAGCGTCAGCGTGTCGCCTAGATCGGATTCGACCGGTTGCGCACAGACGACCGACTGGCCGCCCACCGTGCCATGCACCAACCGCTGTGCGCCCAGTTCCTCGACATAGGCCACGTTCATCAGCAGCGCGCCCTCGGCCCCGGGGCGGGTGCGTTGCAGATCCTCGGGGCGCAGGCCCAGCGTCACCTTGCCATCCGCGGCCCCGGGGGCGGGCAGGCTTGCGCCGCCCAGCCGGACCCGGCCGCCCGACACCTCGGCTTGCAGCAGGTTCATGGCGGGCGAGCCGATGAAGGCCGCCACGAAGGTCGAGGCGGGCTTGCGGTAGACCTCCAGCGGGGTGCCGACCTGCTCGATCCGGCCGCCGTTCAGCACCACAAGCCGGTGGGCCAGCGTCATCGCCTCCAACTGGTCATGGGTGACGTAGATCGAGGTCGTGCCCAGCCGCGCCTGCAACTGCTTGATCTCGCCGCGCATCTGCACGCGCAGCTTGGCGTCGAGGTTCGACAGCGGCTCGTCGAACAGGAAGGCCGCCGGTTCGCGCACGATGGCGCGCCCCATGGCCACCCGCTGGCGCTGGCCGCCCGAGAGCGCGCGCGGCTTGCGGTCGAGGAAGCCGCCGATCTCGAGGATCTTCGCCGCCTCGGCCACCCGGCGGGCGATCTCGTCCTTCGGCACGCCGCGGTTCTTCAGGCCATAGGCAAGGTTTTCACGCACCGACATGTGCGGATAAAGCGCGTAGTTCTGGAACACCATCGCGATGTCGCGTTCGGCGGGCTCGACCTGGTTGACCACCCGGTTGCCGATCTTCACGGCGCCAGAGCTGATGGTTTCCAGCCCGGCGATCATGCGCAGCAGGGTGGACTTGCCACAGCCCGAGGGGCCGACCAGCACCAGAAACTCGCCATCGGCAATCGCGAGGTCGATCGCATGCACGGCGGTGACCCCGCCTGCGTAGGTCTTGCCGACGCTTTCGAGCGTGATCGCGGCCATTTACTTCTCCGTCTCGATCAGGCCCTTCACGAAGAGCCGTTGCATGAAGATCACCACCAGCACGGGCGGCACCATGGCCAGCACGACGGTGGCCATGATGAAGTTCCATTCCGGCTGCTGGTCGGCGATGTCGGCCATCCGCTTGATGCCCAGGACGATGGTGTAGTGGTCGGTCCCGGTGGTCACCAGCAGCGGCCAGAGGTACTGGTTCCAGCCGTAGATGAAGAGGATCACGAACAGCGCCGCGATGTTGGTGCGCGACAGCGGCAGCAGGATGTCCCAGAAGAACTTCATGGGCCCGGCGCCGTCGATCCGCGCGGCCTCCATCAGCTCTTCGGGGATGGTCAGGAACACCTGGCGGAACAGGAAGGTGGCGGTGGCCGAGGCGATCAGTGGAACCGTCAGGCCCGCGTAGGTGTTCAGCATCCCCAGTTCGGCCACCACCTTGTAGGTCGGCAGGATGCGCACCTCGACCGGCAGCATCAGGGTGACGAAGATCAGCCAGAAGGCGATCATCCGGCCGGGAAAGCGGAAATAGACGATGGCGAAGGCCGAGATGATCGAGATGGCGATCTTTCCGATCGAGATCGACAGCGCCATGATCAGGCTGTTGCCCAGCATCAGCCAGAGCGGCGGCGCCCCCGACGAGGCGAGCCCCTGGGTCATCATCGCCGAATAGTTCCGGATCGTGTCATGCCCGGGCAGAAGCGGGATCAGACCCGACAGGAAATCGTTCTGCCCGTGGGTCGAGGCGATCAGCGCGATGTAGACCGGGAAGGCGACGAAGGCCACGCCCAGGATCAGCACCAGATGCGCCAGAAGGTTCAGGAAGCGGCGGTTTTCGACCATGGCGTCCTCAGTATTGCACGCGGCGTTCGACCCAGGCGAACTGGACGACGGTCAGCGCGATGACGATGAACAGCAGCACCACCGACTGCGCCGAGGAAGACCCCAGGTTCAGCCCGATGAAGCCGTCGTTGAACACCTTGTAGACCAGGATGTTCGTCGATCCGGCGGGGCCGCCCTGCGTGGTGGCGTGGATCGTCGCGAAGGTGTTGAACATCGCATAGACGAAGTTCACCACCAGCAGGAAGAACGTGGTCGGCGACAGCAGGGGCAGCGTGATGGTCCAGAACCGCTTGGCCGGGCCCGCGCCGTCGATCGCCGCCGCCTCGCGCAGGCTGGCGGGGATGGATTGCAGCCCTGCCACGAAGAACAGGAAGTTGTAGCTGATCTGGTTCCAGCTGGCTGCCAGAATCACCAGGATCATCGCATCGGTGCCGTGCAGCCCGTGGTTCCAGTCATAGCCCACCATGTGCAGCAGGTAGGGGAAGATCCCGATCGTGGGGTTGAACATGAACCACCACATCACCCCCGACACGGCCGGGGCCACCGCATAGGGCCACACGAGCAGCGTCGTGTAGACCGTGGCGGATTTCACCATCCGGTCCACCGCCAGCGCCAGCAGCAGCGCGAGCCCCAGCGAGACGGCCGTCACCCCCAGCGTGAAGACCACCGTCACCTTCAGCGCGTTCAGGTACTCCGGGTCGGCAAAAAGGGTCTGATAGTTCTGGAACCCGACCCAGGTCGTGGACAGACCGAAGGCGTCCTCCTGTTCGAAGCTCTGGATCACCGCCTGCGCGGCCGGCCACATGAAGAAGACCAGCGTCACCGCAAGCTGCGGCGCGATCAGCAGGTAGGGCAGGGTCCGGTGGCGGAAGGTGTTGCGTTTGGTGCTCATCGGGCGGGGTCACCTGTTGGGCGGTCGCGCGGACCGGCCGAAATGGCAGAGGGGCCCGCGGACGTGTCCGCGGGCCCTTGCATGCGGTGCGGCGGCTTACTTGTTGGCCGCTTCGAACTGCGCGATCAGCTCGTTGCCGCGCTTGTCCACGTTTTCCAGCGCCTGCTTGGCGTCTTCCTGGCCGCCCAGCAGCTTCTGGAATTCGTCGTCGATGATGTTGCGCACCTGGACGTAGTTGCCAAAGCGCAGGCCCTTCGAGTTCGCGGTCGGCGGGTTCAGGGTGATTTCCTTGATCGCCACGTCGGAACCGGGGTTCTTCTCGTAGTAGCCCTGCTTCTGGCCAAGCTCGTAGGCGGCCTGCGTGATCGGCAGGTAGCCCGAGAACTGGTGCCAGTCGGCCTGCACTTCCGGCGACGACAGGTAGTGCAGGAAGTCGGCCACGCCCTGGTATTCTTCCTTCGGATGGCCCTGCAGCACCCACAGCGTCGCGCCGCCGATGATGGTGTTCTGTGGCGCGCCCTTCACGTCCTGGTAATAGGGCAGCATGCCGTAGCCCACCTGGAAGTCCTTGGCGTTGGCGATCACCGCCGCGCGCCCGGCCGAGCTGTCCATGTACATGGCGCATTCCTGGCTGAAGAACTTCGGCGGGGCGTCATTGCCGCCCACCGGGCCGCCATATTCGAAGATGCCGTCCTTCTGCCATTGCGCCAGGTTCGCCCAGTGCCGGATCAGAACGTCATCCTTGGCATATTCCAGCCGCGCCGCAGTGCCGCCGAAGCCGTTTTCCAGCGTGCCGATCGCCCGGTTGTGCCAGGCCGACAGGTTCTCGGTCTGGATCCAGCTGATCCAGGCCGAGGTGAAGCCGCACTTGGCCGCGCCCGAGGCGATGATCTTCTTCGAATCCGCGATCACGTCGTCCCAGGTCTTCGGCGCGACCTCGGGGTCAAGCCCGGCCTTCTTGAACACGTCCTTGTTGTAATAGAAGATCGGCGTGGACGAGTTGAACGGCATCGACAGCATGTTGCCGTTGGTGTCGGTGTAGTAGCCGACGACGGCGGGCAGGAAGCCCTTCGGATCGAACGGCGCGCCCATGTCCTTCATCAGCTGGTAGACCGGGTAGATCGCGCCCTTGGCGGCCATCATGGTGCCGGTGCCGACCTCGAAGACCTGCACGATGTCGGGCTGCTGATGCGCGCGGAAGGCGGCGATCGCGGCGGTCATCGTCTCGGGGTAGGACCCCTTGTAGGTGGCAACCACCTCGTACTTGTCCTGGCTCTTGTTGTAGTCGGCCACGATCTGGTTCAGCTTGTCGCCAAGCTTGCCGCCCATCGCGTGCCACCAGGTGATCGTGGTTTTCGCCTGCGCAGACGTCAGGGCCGTTCCGGCCAGCAGCGCACCAAGCAAGATAGAGCGCATCATCAGTGGGTCCTCCCGTGGGGTTTGGTGACTTTGTCACGCTTAGGTGCGCGATGTTACAGAACGGTTTTCGTTTTGTGTAGCTTTTGTAACGGCTCCTGCGCGATTTGCGGCGGGTTTGTTCGGATCGACGCGCCGACCCTGCCGGGCGGGCCTTGCAGTGGGGCCCGATTTGCCGGAATGCTCGCCCACAAATGACGCATCTGTTCAACGCTCTGGTCGATATCCTGTCGGCGCATCCTGCGCTGTCGGTGGCCATTGCCTTCCTGGTGGCCTTTGGCGAGGCGCTGCTGATCGTCGGCCTCGTCGTGCCATCCACCACGGTGCTGGTGGGGGCGGGCACGCTGATCGGCGTGGGGGAACTGCCGTTCTGGCCGATCTTCCTGGCCACCGTCGCAGGCTGCGTGGCGGGTGATGCGCTGTCCTACTGGATCGGCTGGAAATACAACGAGCGCATCCGCCAGGTCTGGCCCTTCAGCCGCTATCCCGCGGTCATGACCCAGGGCGAGGCGTTCTTCGACCGCTACGGCGGCATGTCGATCTTCATCGTCCGCTTCATTCCGGGCGCCAAGGCGGTGGTGCCCGCCATCGCCGCCATGGCCGGGATGCCCGCCTTCCGCTTTACCGTCATCAACGTGCTGTCGGCCTTCGTCTGGTCGGCCGCGCATATCCTTCCGGCGATCGCGCTGGGCCGCGGCATCCGGGTGGCGCATCTGGCCGACCCGCGGCTGATGATCCTGATCGCGCTGGTGGCCGTGGTGCTGGCGGTGGCCTGGTTCACGACCCGGCTGGTCTATTTCATCCTGCTGCCCCGGCTGGACCGGCTGCGCCGCGCGCTGGTCATGCGGCTTGCCGCGCGGCCCTCGGCGCTGGCCCAGGGGGCGGTGCGGGTGCTGGAAAACCGCGACGGCCTGTTCGTCAGCTTTCTTCTGGCCGCGCTTGCGCTGCTGACGCTGCGGGCCTTCTTCTATGTCCTCGCCGCCTTCCTGCTGGTGCCCGGTGCGCTCAGGTCCGACCAGGCGATCAGCGCGCTGAGCCAGACCCTGCGCGACGAAACCGTGACCCACTGGATGACCAGCATCACCATGCTGGGCGACGGTCGCGTGCTGGTGCCGGTGATCGTGATGCTGGTGGGCCTCTTCGCGCTTCGCCGCCAATGGGCGGTGGCGGGCACGGTGGCCGCCGCCGCGGTCGCCTCGGCGGGGCTGGAGCCCATGCTGGCCACCATCCTCTACCGGGCGCCCCCCGGCCATGTGCAGGCGGGCGGCGAGGTCGCGGCGATCGGCAACATCGCCCATGTGACGGTGGTCTACGGGCTTCTGGCGCTGTTCCTCGCCCGGGCGGTGGCGCGCCGCTACAAGGTGGCGGTCTATCTGGCCACCGTGCTCTTCATCGCGCTCATCGCGGTGTCGCGCATCTATCTGCTGACCCACTGGCCCAGCGACGTGCTGGCGGGCCTGACCTTCGGCGCCGCGCTGGTGCTGATCACCGCCTTCCTGCTGCACGGGCGGGGGGTGGACGTGCCGCGCCGCGGGCTGGCCGGGCTGTGCGTCGTGGCCTTCGGCCTGCTGATCCCGGCGCATCTGGTCCTTGGCTACGATGCCGCCGCCCGCCGCTATTCGGTTCCGACCCCTCCCACGATCCTCACCGTTGCCGACTGGCTGGGCGGCGCCTGGCAGGACCAGCCGCCCGCCCGCGTCCTGCTGGACGGCGAATATGGCGAGCCGATGATTCTGCAATCCGACCGCGATCTTTCTGCGCTCGTCCAGCCCTTCCTGCAGAACGGCTGGCGGCTGGCGCGCGCCTCGCAACTCGATTCGCTTCTTGGCGCCATCCTGCCCACGACCGAGGGGCTCGGCCCGCATTCGCCCTGGCCGCTCACCCATATCGGGCGCACGCCGGTGGCCACGCTGTTGCGGGCCATGTCCGGCGCGCAGGGCGAACGCTATGCCCTGCGGATCTGGAAGACCGGCGTCGTGGTCGACGATGGCGGCACGCGCTATCCGCTCTTCCTGGCGTCCGTCACCGCCGAAGAACTGGAGCCGGTCACGCTGGGCTGGTCGCTGCTGGAGCCGCTGGACCTCGATGCGGCGCAGACCGCGGCGCTGCGGGCCGAGGCGGCGCGGCTTCTTGGCGTGTCAGACAGCGGCGGCGGCCCGCTTCTGGTGCCGCGCTGACCCTTTCCGCCACCCCGTGCCGCCCTCCCTGCCCTGACGAAGGAGACCCCGATGCCCTGGACCCCCGCCGCCGCCCGCTACGATGGCATGACCTACCGCCGCTGCGGTGCAACCGGGCTGATGCTGCCCGCGATCTCGCTCGGGCTCTGGCACAACTTCGGTCATGACACGCCCCATCAGGTGAAGCGCGACATCTGCCGCACGGCCTTCGACCTGGGCATCACCCATTTCGACCTGGCCAACAACTACGGCCCCCCGCCCGGCAGTGCCGAGGAGGCCTTCGGCGACCTCATGCGCACCGATTTCGCCGGCCATCGGGATGAAATGGTCATCTCGTCCAAGGCTGGCTACCGGATGTGGCAGGGGCCCTACGGCGAATGGGGCAGCCGCAAGTCGCTCATCGCCTCCTGCGACCAGTCCCTGAAACGGATGGGGCTCGATTACGTCGACATCTTCTATTCGCATCGCGTCGACCCCGGTACGCCCCTGGAAGAGACGATGGGCGCGCTGGATCACATCGTGCGTTCGGGGCGCGCGCTTTATGTCGGGATCTCGTCCTACAATTCCGAACGCACCCGCGCGGCGGCGGCGATCCTGAAGGATCTGGGCACGCCCTGCGCGATCCACCAGCCGTCCTACAACATGCTGAACCGCTGGGTGGAAACCGACGGGCTGAAGGACACGCTGAAGGATCTCGGCATCGGCTCGATCGCCTTCACCCCGCTCGCGCAGGGGATGCTGACGGCGAAATACCTGCACGGCATCCCGGCGGGCAGCCGCGCCACCCAGGGCAAATCGCTGTTCCCCGACTGGCTGACAGAGGATACGCTGGCCCGTCTGCGCGGCCTGAACGACCTGGCCGCGGCGCGGGGGCAGACGCTGGCGCAGATGGCCATCGCCTGGGTCCTGCGCGAGGGGGGCATCACCTCGGCCCTGATCGGCGCCTCGCGCCCCGAACAGGTGATCGATTGCGTGGGGGCGCTGGGCAACCTGGCCTTCAGCCCCGACGAACTGGCCGCCATCGACCGACTGGCCGAGGCGGGGAACGTGAATCTCTGGCAGCAATCCTCCGACGCATGAGGCAGGCATGAACACCGCGAAAACCGTCATCATCGAGGCCTTCGGCGGCCCCGAGGTCCTGAAGATCGTCGACCGCGAGGTGGGCGAACCCGGCGCGGGCCAGATCCGCATCCGCCACAAGGCGGTGGGGCTGAACTTCATCGACATCTACCAGCGCACCGGGCTTTATCCCAACGCGCTGCCGCTCGCGCTCGGGATGGAGGCCGCGGGCGTGGTCGAGGCGGTGGGCGAGGGGGTCACCCATCTCAAGCCCGGCGACCGCGCCGCCTATGCCGCCGTCCCGCCCGGCGCCTATGCCGAGGCGCGGGTGATGCCTGCCGCGCAGGTGGTGCCGCTGCCCGACGCGATCAGCTTCGACGAAGGCGCGGCCATGATGCTGAAGGGGATGACGGTGGTCTATCTCTTCCGCCGGACCGTGCCGATCGCGCGCGGCGACTGGGTGCTTTTCCACGCCGCCGCGGGGGGCGTGGGGCTGATCGCGTGCCAGTGGGCGCGCGCGGAAGGCATCAACCTGATCGCCACCGCCGGGTCCGACGAGAAATGCGCGCTGGCGCTGGCACATGGCGCGACCCATGCGATCAACTACCGGCGCGAGGATTTCGCCCCGCGGGTGCGCGAGATCACCGGGGGCCGGGGCGTCGACGTGGTGATGGATTCGGTGGGCAAGGATACGTTCGACGGCTCGCTGAACAGCCTGCGCCCTCTGGGAACGCTCATCAGCTTCGGCCAGTCCTCGGGCAAGGTGGCGCCGGTGGATCTGGGGGTGCTGTCGGCCAAGGGCTCGCTGATGATCGCGCGGCCGACGCTCTTCACCCATATCGCCCAGCACGAGGCCTGCCAGCAGATCGCCCGCGACCTGTTCGCGAAGGTCACCTCGGGCGCGGTGAAGATCGTGATCGACCAGAGCTTCCCGCTGGACCGCGTGGCCGATGCCCACCGCGCCCTGGAATCCCGCGCGACGACCGGCGCCACGATCCTGACCCCCTGAGGGCGCCCCCCATTTTCTGTCCGCAAATATCCTCGGGGGGGGCGGGGGGCAGACGGCCCCCCGCGGGTTGGCTCAGGGCGCGCCAAGGTCCATCCGCAGCACATGCTGCGGCCCCGCCCGCCCGCCCAGCCACAGCTCGCCCGTATCGGTGAACCCGGCCTTCAGGTAGACCGCCCGTGCGGCGGGGTTGGCCGCGTTGACCGTCAGCACAAGCCCCGGCACCCCCGGGTAGTCCCGCCCCATCAGCCCGCGCAGCCCCGCCATCGCGGCGGTGCCCAGCCCCTGGCCCTGCCGCGCGGCGTCGATCAGCACGGAGCGCAGCCCGTGCTCGCCCGACCGGGCGAAGGGATGGGCCGCGGGATAGCCGCGGTCGATGACCAGAAACCCCACCACCGCGCCCGCGGCATCCAGCACGCCCCAGGCATCCTGGTCGGGGGGCAAGCCTTGCAGCCGCCGCATCGGGTCGGCGGTGAACCGTTCCTGCCCCGGGGCCATCGCCAGATGTCGGACGCGGGCCGTGTCCGCCGGGGTCAGCCGGGTATAGGCGATCACGCCTCCATCGCCTCCAGCTCGTCGATGAAGCCCGCGATCATGCTCAACCCCTTGTCCCAGAACGCAGGATCGGACGCGTCGAGGCCGAAGGGGGCCAGCAGTTCCCTGTGGTGCTTCGATCCGCCCGCCTTCAGCATGTCGAAATACTTGTCCTGGAAGCCCGGCGTGCCCTCGGCATAGACGGCGTAAAGCGCGTTCACCAGCCCGTCACCGAACGCATAGGCGTAGACGTAGAAGGGCGAGTGGACGAAGTGCGGGATATAGGCCCAGAAGGTCTCGTAGCCGTCCATGAACGTGAAGGCCGGGCCCAGGCTTTCGGCCTGCACGCTCATCCACAGCGCGTTGATCCCGTCGGGCGTCAGCTCGCCGTCGCGGCGGGCGTCGTGCAGCTTGCATTCGAAATCGTAGAACGCGATCTGGCGGACGACCGTGTTGATCATGTCCTCGACCTTGCCCGCCAGCAGCGTCTTGCGTTCGGCCGGGGTCTTCGCCTGATCCAGCAGGCGGCGGAAGGTCAGCATCTCGCCGAAGACGCTGGCGGTTTCGGCCAGCGTCAGGGGGGTCGAAGACAGAAGCTCGCCTTGCCCTGCGGCCAGCACCTGATGGACGCCGTGGCCCAGTTCATGCGCCAGCGTCATCACGTCGCGCGGCTTGCCCAGATAGTTCAGCATCACATAGGGATGCACCGTGGTCACCGTCGGATGGGCGAAGGCGCCGGGCGCCTTGCCCGCCTTCACGCCCGCGTCGATCCAGCCGCGGTCGAAGAAGGGCTGCGCGATCTCGGCCATCTTCGGCGAGAAGGCGGCATAGGCCGACAGCACCGTGTCCCTGGCCTCGGCCCAGCCGACGGTCTTTGGCTGCTCGATCGGCAGGGGGGCGTTGCGGTCCCAGACCTGCAGCGTGTCGAGCCCCATCCATTTGGCCTTCAGCAGGTAGTAGCGGTGCGAGAGCTTGGGATAGGCCGCCACCACGGCGTTGCGCAGCGCCTCGACCACTTCGGGTTCGACGTGGTTCGACAGGTGCCGCGCGGTCTGGGGCGTCGGCATCTTGCGCCAGCGGTCCTCGATCTCCTTCTCTTTCGCCAGCGTGTTGTGGACGCGGGCGAAGAGCTTGATGTTGCGGTCGAACACCGCGGCCAGCGCGCGGGCCGCGGCCTCTCGCCTGGCGCGGTCGGTATCGGTCAGCAGGTTCAGCGTGGCTTCCAGGTTCAGCGGCTCGTCCTCGCCCGGCACGGGGAAGGTCAGGCCCGCCATGGTCTCGTCAAAGAGCTTGTTCCAGGCCGAGGCGCCGACCTGGCTCTGGTCGTGCAGGAAGCGTTCCATCTCGTCCGAAAGCTGGTGGGGCCGCATCGCGCGCATCCGGTCGAACACCGGCTTGTAACGGGCCAGATCCGCATTGGCAGCCATCAGCGCGGCCAGGTGGTCATCCTCCAGCCGGTTGAATTCCAGGCTGAAGAACACCAGCGGGGTCGTGGCCTCGGTGATCGCCTCTTGGGCGTCGCCCATGAACTTGGCGCGGTCGCTGTCCATCGTGTTCTGATAGTAGCGCAGCCCCGCGTAGGACATGATCCGGCCGGCCGTGATGTCGATCTGCTCGTAAGCCCGCACGCAGGCCAGAAGCCCTGCCGCGTCCAGTGTGGCCAGCTTGCCCTCGTAGGCCGCGGCAAAGGCGCGGCCCTCGGCGGCCACCCAGTCCAGGTCGCGTTCGTATTCCGGCGCATCGGGCGCGGGGTAAAGATCGGTCAGATCCCAGTCGGGCAGCGGGCCGAGGCTGCCCCCCGCGCTGGCGTTGGCATCGAAAACAGGGTGGCGATCTGCGCGCATGGGGCACCTCTTTGACCTTTGTCCCCATGTAGGGCCGGGGCGGGGCCGGGTGCAAGGCGGGGTGGGCGGGGCGGGTTGCCTCATTTTTGGGCGGGGGGCGCGGAAACGCTGCGCGTCCGTTGCGCGAAGCCTTTACCTGCGCAGAACGCCGTCCTTAACTGGCCCAAGCAGAACAGGCGCAGTGATGGCACCGACCTACTTCAACGAGATGTACCAGAATGGGCAGGTTCGCCCGCCTTACCGCCACCTTGAAGACTGGACGGCGGCCATGCCCGCCGAGCTGCGAAGTCTGAAGCAGGCCGAGGCCGAGGCCCTGTTCCGCCGGATCGGCATCACCTTCGCGGTCTATGGTGAAGGCGGTGATCCCGACCGGCTGATCCCGTTCGACATGTTTCCGCGGGTCTTCACCGCCTCGGAATGGGCCCGGCTGGACCGCGGCATCAAGCAGCGCGCCCGGGCGCTCAACGCCTTTCTGGTCGATGTCTATGGCCGGGGCGAGATCGTGCGGGCAGGCCGCATCCCCGCCCGGCTGGTCTACCAGAACGAGGCCTATGAACGTGCGGTCGCGGGCATCGTGCCGCCGCGGGGGGTCTATTCGCATATCGTCGGCATCGACCTGGTGCGTACCGGGCCCGATGACTTCTTCGTGCTTGAAGACAACTGCCGCACCCCCTCGGGCGTCAGCTACATGCTGGAAAACCGCGAGATCATGATGCGGATGTTCCCGGCGCTGTTCCGGGAAAGCCGCATCCAGCCGGTGGACCGCTATCCCGAGATCCTGCGCCGCACGCTGGCCTCGGTCGCGCCGGCCAAATGCGACAGCGACCCGACCGTGGTGATCCTGACGCCGGGGCATTTCAACTCGGCCTATTACGAACACAGCTTCCTTGCCGATCTGATGGGGGTGGACCTGGTCGAGGGGCAGGATCTGTTCGTGGAGGGCGAGTTCGTCTGGATGCGGACCACGGAAGGCCCCAAGAAGGTCGACGTGATCTATCGCCGGATCGACGATGCCTTCATCGACCCGCTCTGCTTCCGCCCCGATTCCATGCTGGGCGTGCCGGGCCTGATGGATGTCTACCGCTCTGGCGGGGTGTCGATCTGCTCGGCGCCCGGGGCGGGGGTCGCGGATGACAAGGCCGTCTATACCTTCGTGCCCGAGATGATCCGCTTCTACCTGGGCGAGACGCCGATCCTGCAGAACGTGCCCACCTGGCAATGCGGCAAGTCCGATGAGCTGACCTATGTTCTGGAGAATCTTGCCGAACTGGTGGTGAAAGAGGTGCACGGCTCGGGCGGATACGGGATGCTGGTGGGCCCGAAATCGACCAAGGAGCAGATCGCCGCCTTCGCCGAGCGGGTGAAGGCCGATCCGGGCAACTACATCGCGCAGCCGACGCTCGCGCTTTCCACCGTGCCGACCTTCGTGGACGAGGGCATCGCGCCGCGGCATGTGGACCTGCGGCCCTATTGTCTGGTGGGCGAGCGGGTGGAACTGGTGCCCGGCGGATTGACCCGCGTGGCGCTGAAGGACGGCAGCCTTGTGGTGAACTCGTCGCAGGGCGGGGGCGTCAAGGACACCTGGGTTCTGGCGGAGTGACACGATGCTGAGCCGGACCGCCGACAACCTCTACTGGATCACCCGCTACATGGAGCGCGCCGAGACGATGGCGCGGCTTCTGGACGTGGGCGCGCGGATGTCCCTTCTGCCCTCGACGGGCGAGGGCTATCACAGCGAATGGGAAAGCCTGTTGCAGGCCTCGGGCACCGCCGAAGGCTTTGCCCGCAAGTACGGCGACCCCGTGCAGCGCAACATCGAGAGCTACTTCTTCTTCGACCGCGACAACCCGTCGTCCATCGCGTCCTGCATCGGGCGGGCCCGCGAGAATGCGCGGATCGTGCGCGGCGCGCTGACGACGCAGGTCTGGGATGCGCTGAACGGCGCCTTTCAGGAGATGCGCGCGCTGGAACGCCGCCCGCGGTCAGAGCTTGACCTGAGCGTGCTGACCGACTGGACGATGCGCCATTCCGCGCAGTTGCGCGGCGCGATCGATGGAACCCAGTTGCGCAAGGACGGCTGGGATTTCCTGAATCTCGGCTATTTCCTGGAACGCGCCGACAACACCGCGCGCCTGCTGGACGTGAAGTATTACGTCCTGCTGCCGGGGGTGGAGTTCGTAGGCTCTGGCCTCGACAATTACCAGTGGACCACGCTTCTGCGGGCGATGAGCGCGCATCGCGCCTTCCACTGGGCCTATGGCGGCGAGGTCACGGCGCGCAAGATCGCGGATTTCCTGATCCTGAACGCGGCCTCGCCGCGGTCGCTGCGCACCTCGATCGAGGCCACGACCGTTCACCTCGACCGGTTGGCGCGCGGCTACGGGCGCACCACCGCGGCGCAGAGCAAGGCGCGCGCGGTGCTGGCCGAACTGGCCGAGACGCGGGTGTCGGACATCTTCGACGAGGGCCTGCACGAGTTCCTGACCCGCTTCATCCGCGAGGTGGCGACGCTGGGGGCGCTGGTGCATGACGTCTATCTCAGCGGGGACCAGCGATGATCCTGTCTGTCTTGCATGTGACGACCTATCGCTATGACACGCCCGTGCGCGGCGTGGTTCAAAGCCACCGGCTGACGCCCTCCGGCTTCGAGGGCCAGAAGGTGCTGCGCTGGTCGGTCGAGGTGGAAGGCGGGCTGCCCGGTGGCGGCTACCGCGACGGGGCGGGCGACTGGGTGCAAAGCCATTCCGTGCGCGGCCCGGTGTCCGACATCACCGTGCGGGTGGCGGGCGATGTGGAGACCCGCGACATGGCGGGCGTGCTGCGCGGCCACCGCGAACATGTGCCGCCCGAGGCCTATCTGCGCGAGACCGTCGCCACCGCCGCCGATGTGGCGCTGCGCGAGCTGGGGCAGGCCGCCGTGACCGGTGCGCGCGACCCGCTGGATGCCGCGCACCGGCTGGCCGCCGCGGTCAGCGAGGCTGTGGCCTATGTTCCGGGTGCGACACATGCGCACACCACCGCGGCCGAGGCGCTGGCCCGCGCCGAGGGTGTCTGCCAGGACCATGCCCATGTCCTGATCGCGGCCGCCCGGTCGCAGGCGATCCCTGCGCGTTATGTTTCGGGCTATCTTCTCGCCGCTGACGGGATCCCGCACGAGGCCGCGCACGCCTGGGCAGAGCTGTGGGTGCCGGGGCTGGGCTGGGTGGGCTTCGACCCCGCCAACCGCTGCTGCCCGGATGAACGCTTCATCCGCCTCGGGTCGGGGGACGACGCGCGCGACGCGGCGCCGATCAAGGGCATCGCCCGCGGTCCGGGCAGCGAAAGCCTGGATGTGACCGTTGCCATCCAGTCGGTGCAGCAATAGTCTGCCGCGATCTTTCCCAACACCACCGGGGCCAGCCATGACCTATTGCGTGGGCCTGCTCTTGCGCCAGGGCATGGTTCTTCTGTCCGACACGCGCACCAATGCCGGGCTCGACAACATCTCGACCTATCGCAAGATGTTCACCTTCGAACAGCCGGGCGAACGGGTGATCGTGATCCTGACGGCGGGCAGCCTGTCGGTGACCCAGACAACCATCGCCCGCCTGCGCGACGCGATCGACAGCCCTGACGCCAACCCCGACACCTCGATCCTGAAGGCCGAGACGATGCTGAAGGTGGGCGAGATCGTGGGCAATGCGCTGGCACGCACCCGCGCCGAGATCGACGGGAAGCTGGCCGCCAGCCAGCAGGGCGCCACCGCCTCGATGATCGTGGCGGGCCAGCGCCGGGGCGGGGGCATGCGGATGTTCCTGATCTACCCCGAAGGCAACTTCATCGAGGCGACCGAGGATACGCCCTTCCTTCAGATCGGCGAACACAAGTACGGCAAGCCGATCCTCGACCGCGTGGTGACGCCCGACACCTCGCTGGAGGACGCGCGCAAGGCGGTGCTGCTGTCGATGGATTCCACCCTGCGCTCCAACCTGTCGGTGGGGATGCCGCTGGATCTTGCCGTGGTCGAGAAGGACAGCTTCACCATCGGCTCGACCCGTCGGATCGAGGCGGGCGATCCGCAGTTTTCCGCCATGAGCCAGGCCTGGAGCCAGGCGCTGCGCGACGCGTTCACCCAGATCCAGATCTGATGCGCGTCGTGGTGACCGAGCCGGTGCATCCCGATGCGCTGGCGCTTCTGGCCGGGGCGGGGTGCGCGGTGGCCTATCTGCCCGCGCTTGCGGCCACCGAAGCCGACGCCGCGCTACGCAGCGCCGAGGCGATCCTGGTCCGCATCCGGCCGGTGCCCGCCGCGCTGATGGCGCCGCCCCTGCGGCTGGTCGTCAAGCACGGAACCGGGGTGGACAACATTCCGCTGGCTGCGGCCAAGGCTGCCGGGGTGGCGGTGATGAACACGCCCGGCGCCAATGCGCAGGCGGCGGCGGAACATACGCTGGCGCTGATTCTGGCATTGGCCAAGGCGCTGCCCGCCATGCAGGCCACCGTTGCCGCCGGGCGCCGCACCGATCCCGCCTGCCGGGTGATCGACCTTGCCGACGCGCGGCTGCTGCTGGTGGGCTACGGCGCCATCGCGCGGCGGGTCGGCGCACTGGCCACGGCGTTTGGCATGGCGGTCACGGTGCATTCGCCCCGCCTGACCGGCACGCAGACCGCCGAGGGCTGGGCCGTGGCGCCCGACCTGCGCGCCGCCTTGCCCGGCACCGACATCCTGAGCCTGCACTGCCCGCTGACGCCCGCCACCCGGCGGATGATCGGTGCCGGCGAACTGGCGCTGCTGCCCCCGGGGGCGCTGGTGGTGAACACCGCCCGCGGCGGGATCATCGACGAGGCGGCACTGGCCGCCGCCCGGCATCTTGGTGGCATCGCGCTGGACGCGACCGAGGTCGAGCCGCTGCCGCCCGATCACCCGCTGCAGGGCCGGGCCGACGTGATCCTGACCCCGCACAGCGCGGGGGCAAGCATCGGGGCCTTCCGCGCTGTGGGCATGGCCGCGGCGCGCAACATCCTCGATTTCGCCGCCGGGCGCCCGGATCCCGCGCACCTGCTGTAGCTAGCGCTGCGCCTCGAACAGCGCCGCCGCCCCGTCGAAGAACCGGGCGCGGATCGCGGCGGTTTCCATCATCACCTCGTGTTCGGCGCCCGGCACCATCTCGAGCCGCCCGCCGGGCCAGCGCGCCATCCGCGCGATCACGGGCGCGGGGTCCACCACGCGTTCGTTGGTGCCGAGGTAGGTGACGACCGGCACCGCGGGCGAGGGCAGGGCCGCAAGCGCACGGCATTCGGCCATCGCCTCGTGCAGCCAGTTCAGGCTGGGCCCCCCCAGCGCCAGATCCGGCTCGCCCAGGATCTGCGCCTTCATGTAGTCCCACATGCCGCTGTCGGTCGTCAGCACGTTGTCGGCGAAGGGGGCCGAGGCGACGTAGGTCACAGGGCCGGTGCTGGGCGCATAACGGCCGGCAAGGCCAAGGCCGCGCGCCAGCACCGTGACCACCCCGGCCAGCACCCGTGTGGCGGGCTTCAGCATCAGGCCCCACATCGGTGCGGAAAACACCGCCGCGCGCACCGGCAGCCCTTCGGACAGCGCGCGCAGGGCGATGGCGCCGCCCATCGAATGGCTGATGAGGTAGAAGGGTTCCGGCAGCGCCAGCGCGCGTACGGCATCAAGCACCGCCGCCACATCGCGCTGAAAGTCGCCAAAGCGCGCCACATGGCCCACGTTGCGGTCGGCCAGCGGCCGGTCGGACAGCCCCTGGCCGCGCCAGTCCACCGCGATCGTCGCATAGCCGCGCGCCGCCAGATCCCCCGCGGCGCGGCCGTATTTCTCGGCGTATTCGGTCCGGCCGGGGAACAGCAGCACGGTGCCCCGGCTTCCCGCGGGCCAGACCGCCACGCGCAGGCGCGGGCCGTCCGCCGCGCGCAGCCAGCGGGCAAAGCCCCCCGGCGGCCCGTCGGCCAGCGCGGCGTGAAACGGCGCGGGGTCCATCAGCTGAGCGCCGAGCCCAGTTGCATCGCCAGCCCCATCGAACCATCGACCGAAAGCTTGCCCGACATGAAGGCCATCGTCGGGTTCAGATCGCCGTCAAGGATCGCCTTGAAGGTTTCGGCATCCGCCGTCAGCGTCACATCGGCCGGCTCGTCGCCCGGGCGCACGCCGCTTGCGTCGATCATCAGCGCGCCTTCGCCCGGCATCACGAACTTCGCGACCCCGTCGAACCCGCCGCTCAGCCGCTTCTGCAGGGCGGCCACCGCCGCGTCGATCACTGCGCTCATCCCGATTCCTCCGATTGTGACCGCGGCGCCTCTCGCATTTCCCGCGGACAGGGTTACATTCCCGAGTGTTATGGGTGCGTCAACCAGATATCTCAATCGTGCCGTCACGGCAGTGTGTGCGTTCTGGCTTGCCGCCGGGGCCCATGCGGCGCGCGCCGATGACGCGCAGCTTCTGAAAGACCTGAAATCCAGCGATCCCGCGACCTGGCAGCGGGCCCAGGCGGATCTTCAGCGGGAGTGGTCGTCCTCGGGCTCGCCCTCGATGGATCTGTTGTTGCAGCGGGGGGTGGCCGCGCTTGTCGCCAACGATCCGCGCGCGGCGGTGGACCACCTCTCGGCGCTGATCGACCATGCGCCCGACTTCGCCGAAGGCTATGCGATGCGGGCGCGCGCCTTCCAGGCGCAGGGCGCGTTCGGCCCGGCCCTGAACGATCTGGCCCGCGCCCTGACGCTCAACCCCAACGACTACGTCGCCATTGCCCAGCTTGGCGGCATCCTCGAGGCGACCGGCAACCGCAAGGACGCGCTGGCCGCCTATCGGATGTCGACGGCTATACTTCCCCACCAGCCAGAGGTATTGGACGCGATCAAGCGGCTCGAGGCGAGGGCGAACGGGCAGGAACTCTAATCGGGGCTGGCCATGCAGGCGCAGGGCAGGGTGACGGCGGTCCTCGGGCCGACCAACACCGGCAAGACTCATCATGCCATCGAACGGATGCTGGCCCATCGTACCGGGGTGATCGGCCTTCCGCTGCGCCTTCTGGCGCGCGAGGTCTATGACCGGATCGTTGCGGCCCGCGGCCCCTCGGTGGTGGCGCTGGTGACGGGCGAAGAACGGATCGTGCCCGACCGGACGTGCTACTGGGTCTGCACCACCGAGGCGATGCCGCTGGAGATCGGCGCCGATTTCGTGGCGGTCGATGAAATCCAGCTTTGCGCCGACCCCGACCGGGGCCATGTGTTCACCGACCGCCTGCTGCATGCTCGCGGCCTGCACGAGACGCTGTTTCTGGGCTCGGACACCATGCGCCAGGCGATTGCCGCGCTGGTGCCCGGGGTCACCTTCGTCAGCCGCGAGCGGTTCTCCGAACTCAGCTATTCCGGCGCCAAGAAGCTGAGCCGGATGCCGCCGCGCTCGGCCATCGTCGGTTTCTCGGTGGAAAACGTCTATGCCATCGCCGAGCTGATCCGGCGGCAGAAGGGGGGCTGCGCGGTGGTGATGGGGGCGCTGTCGCCCCGCACCCGCAATGCGCAGGTCGCGCTCTACCAGAACGGCGACGTGGATTATCTGGTGGCCACCGATGCAATCGGGATGGGGCTGAACCTCGACATCCAGCATGTCGCCTTTTCCGCGCTGGCGAAGTTCGATGGCCACCGGATGCGCGGGCTTTATCCGCACGAACTGGCACAGATCGCGGGGCGGGCAGGGCGGCACACCCACAACGGCACCTTCGGCGTGACCGGCGAGGCCCACGCCATCGACGACGAGACGGTGGCGGCGATCGAATCCCACCGCTTCAGCCCGGTGCGCAAGCTGCACTGGCGCAACGGCGCGCTGGAATTCGGCACGGTAGACCGGCTGATCGCCTCGCTCGAGCGGCACACCGGGCATGACTGGCTGACGCGGGTGCGCGACAGCGACGATCTTGTGGCGCTGAAGACGCTGGCCGCCCAGCCGGAGCTGCGCGCGCGGTTGGGCGGCGGGCCGGATGTGCGTCTGCTGTGGGATGTCTGCCGAATCCCCGACTTTCGCGGGGCATCGGAAACCGAACATGCGACGCTTCTGGCCCGGATCTTCGAGTTCCTGCACGGCGGCGGCAAGGTGCCGAACGACTGGATGGCGCGCGCCATCGCCCGGATCGACCGGACCGATGGCGACATCGATGCGATTTCCAAGCGATTGGCGTATATCCGCACATGGACATACGTCGCGCAGCGTCGCGGATGGGTCGATGACGAAAGCCATTGGCGCGACGAAACGCGCGCGGTAGAAGACCGCCTGTCAGATGCGCTTCACGCGGTTTTGACTCAGCGATTTGTTGACCGGCGCACCTCGGTTCTGATGCGCCGGTTGAAGCAGAAGGAGACCCTCGTGGCCGAGGTGAACGACAAGGGCGAAGTGACGGTCGAAGGCGAGTTCATCGGCCGTCTGGAAGGCTTCCGGTTCCGTCAGGACGCAAGCTCCTCGCCCGATGAGGCGCGCACGTTGCGGCAGGCGGCTGTCCAGGCGCTTCGCCCCGAGTTCAGCCTGCGGGCCGACCGGTTCTACAACGCGCCGGATACCGAGCTTGATTACACCGAACAGGGCGGCCTGATGTGGGGCAATGCCGCGGTGGGCAAGCTGGTGAAGGGCGCCGACGCGCTCAAGCCGCAGGTGGAACCCTTCGTCGACGAGGAAGCCGGTCCCGATGTCGCCGAGAAGGTGCGCCGCCGCCTGCAGCATTTCATCGACCGCAAGGTGGCCGCGCTTTACGAACCGCTGCTGGCCATGGGCCGCGACGAGGCGCTTACGGGGCTGGCCCGCGGCTTTGCCTTCCGCATGCTCGAGTCGCTGGGCGTGCTGTCGCGCGATGGCGTGGCCGACGATGTGAAGGCGCTGGACCAGGAGGCGCGCTCGGCGCTGCGCAAGCACGGGTTGCGCTTTGGCCAGTTCACGATCTTCCTGCCGCAGTTGCTGAAACCCGCGCCCACCCGGCTGCGGCTGGTGCTGTGGTCGCTCTGGAACGGGCTGCAGGAGTTTCCCTCCAGCCCGCCGCCCGGCCTTGTGACCATCCCGAACCTGCCGGACGTTCCGCGCGACCACTACACGCTTGGCGGCTATCGCCCTGCCGGGGCGCGGGCGATCCGCATCGACATGCTGGAACGTCTGGCCGACCTGCTGCGCGCCAAGGACAGCCGCGCGGGCTTCGAGGCGACGCCCGAGATGCTGTCGATCACCGGCATGACGCTGGACCAGTTCGCCGACCTGATGGGCGGCCTGGGCTACAAGGCCGAGAAGGCCGAACGCCCGAAGTCGCGGCCGGAGGCCGCGGTGGCGGTTGCCGCTGGCGGGGATCCGGAGCTGCCTGCCGAGGTTCCGGCCGACGCGCCCGCCGAGGTCCCCGCCGAGGCGCCGGCCGAGACCCCGGTCGAGGTTCCCTCCGAAGCCCCCGCCGAGGCGCCGGCCGAAATGCCGGCCGACGTTCCCGCCGAGGCGCCGCCTGCCGAGACGGAAAGCTACTACACCTTCACCTGGGCGCCGCGCCCGCGTGGCAACGACCGGCGCGGCGGCGAGCGGCGTGAACGCCCGGCGGGCAGCGCCCCGCGTGGCCGCGGTCCGCGCGCCGATGCCCCGGCAGAGGCCACCGCCGCCCCGGCGGAAGGCGAGGCGCGTCCGCCCCGCGGCGACCGTCGTCCCGACCGGCAGGACCGTGGCGACCGCCCGGATCGCAACCGGCCCAAGGGTGGCAAGCCGCAGGGTGACCGCGAGGGCCGCGGCGACCGGCCCCAGCACGGCAAGCCGCATGACAAGGGCCCCCGCCGCGACGAGCGCGCCAAGAGCTTCGAGGCCCGCCCGCCGCGGAAGGAAACGCAGATCGACCCAGACAACCCCTTCGCCGTGCTCGCGGCCCTGCGCGACCGCAACTGATGGCGGGCGCGCCTGCCTCGCCCCCGCGTCCGACCGTGCGTCTGGACAAGTGGCTGTGGCAGGCGCGGTTCTTCAAGACCCGGACGCTGGCTGCCCGCGCCGTCGAGGCGGGCGAGGTGCGGCTGAATGCGGTGCGGGTGGTGAAGCCCGCCCATGCGATCGGGCCCGGCGATACGCTGACCTTCATCCAGGGCGGCCGGGTGCGGGTGATCCGCTGCACCGCGCTGGCCATCCGCCGCGGCCCCGCGACCGAGGCGCAGGGGCTTTTCGACGACCTCGCCCCCGACGAGGGTGGGAAAGATCGCCGCAACGCCGCGGAAATGCCGCCGCATCCGCTTGAATGATCCGGTCTGCTGGTCTAGCAACACGGCGTTCAGCGTCCGAAGGGGTTACGGCATGACCTATGTCGTCATCGACAACTGCATCGCCTGCAAATACACCGACTGCGTCGAAGTCTGTCCGGTGGACTGCTTCTACGAGGGTGAGAACATGCTGGTGATCCACCCCGACGAGTGCATCGACTGCGGGGTCTGCGAACCCGAGTGCCCCGCCGACGCGATCCGCCCGGATACCGAGCCCGACATGGAAAAGTGGGTGGAGTTCAACCGCAAGTATTCCGAACTCTGGCCCGTGATCACCGTCAAGAAGGACGCGCTGCCGGAAGCCACCGAACGCGATGGCGAACTCGACAAGCTGTCGAAGTATTTCTCCGAGGCGGCAGGGCCGGGCAACTGAGGCGAATCGCGCGGGCCCGGCGGAAGGGCGCCGATCGCAAGCAGATTATTTCGAATCAATGGGCGGCCTTGCGCATTATGCAGGGAGCCCGCTCTTTGATTCGTGGCGGCGACATGATATATACATGTCACAAATAACCGTGGAAGCCTGCCCAGCCACTCGCAGCGCCATGCGCCTGCGATGTGGTTTCATCAGCGCCAAGATGATCCATTCGCCGGGGATTCGCCATCCCGGGTGGTGTTCTTGTCACTGATGTCGGTTTCCTTGCGAGGAAGCGACTGGATGACCAAGACCAAGAAATCAGATTTCCGTCCGAACGACTTCGTGGTTTACCCCGCGCATGGTGTCGGTCGGATCGTCTCGATCGAAGAGCAGGAGATCGCGGGCCTGCGTCTGGAACTGTTCGTCATCTCCTTCGAGAAGGACAAGATGACGCTGCGGGTGCCGACGCACAAGGCGACCGAAATCGGGATGCGCTCGCTGTCGTCGCCCGATGTGGTGACCAAGGCGCTGGACACGCTGCGCGGCAAGGCGCGGGTCAAGCGGGCCATGTGGTCGCGCCGCGCGCAGGAATACGAGCAGAAGATCAACTCGGGCGACCTGCTGTCCATCGCCGAGGTGGTGCGCGACCTGCACCGCTCGGACGACCAGCGCGAACAGAGCTATTCCGAGCGTCAGCTTTACGAAGCCGCGCTGGAGCGGCTGACCCGCGAGGTTGCAGCCGTGTCGGGTGTGGACGAGATGAATGCCCAGAAGACGGTCGACAACGCGCTGACCTCGCGCGCGGCCTGAGGCCGGGCGACGCCATCGGATCGGGGCCGCAGGGGAAAGCCTCTGCGGCCCTTTCCTTTGCGGCCGGGGTGCGTTGACACGCCCTTTTGGCCGTGCCAGACCCCGCAACCGGGCAGACACGGGGGACAGCATGGACAATCTGCGGGGCAGCCTGTTCATGACGGTCTCGATGCTGCTGTTCGCGGTCGAGGACATGCTGGTGAAGCTGGCCGCCGCGGCCCTGCCGCTGGGCGAGGTGATGCTCGCCGAAGGGCTGGTGGGGGCGCTGGCCTTTGCCGCGCTGGCGGCGGCGAAGGGGCAGGCCGCGCTGCCGCGGGCGCTTTTTTCCCGCGGGATCGCCGTCCGGTCGGTGTTCGAGGTGACGGGGCGGCTTTTCTATGCCTTCGCGATCGCACTCACCCCGCTGTCGGCCGCCTCGGCGATCCTGCAGGCGACGCCGCTTGTCGTGGTCGCGGGGGCCGCGGCCGTGCTGGGCGAGACGGTCGGCGCCCGTCGCTGGGCGGCTGTGTTTGCGGGCTTTGCCGGGGTGATGGTGGTGCTGCGCCCCGGTCTGTCCGGCTTCGATGCGCTGTCGCTGCTGGCGGTGGTGGGGATGGCAGGCTTTGCCGGGCGCGATCTGGCCACCCGGGCCGCGCCGCCGCACCTGACCAGCGCGCAACTGGGCGTGGCGGGGTTCGTGATGCTGGCACTGGCCGGGGCGATCGCGCTTGCGACACAGACCCCGGCGCTGCCGCCCGCCGGGCTGTGGCCCGTGCTGGTGGCGCTGCCCGTCTTCGGCACGGCCGGCTATCAGGCCCTGACGCTGGCCATGCGGACGGGCGAGGTGGCCGCCGTCACCCCGTTCCGCTACACCCGGCTGATCTTCGGCACGGCGCTGGGGGTGGCGGTTTTCCATGAGCGGCCCGATGCCTTCACCCTGCTTGGCGGTGCGCTGATCGTCGCATCGGGCCTCTACGCGCTGCACGCTGCGCGCCGCTGATCCGCGCCGCGCGCGTGCCTTGGCAGCGTCGGCCATCCGCGCTATCAGGCGGCGAGCAGATGAGGAACGCCAGATGTCCGGCCACGATACCCCGATCCCGATGACCGCTTCGCAATCCGGCCCGCTGTCCGGCGTGGCCGAGATTCCGGGCGACAAGTCGATCAGCCACCGCTCGCTGATCCTGGGCGCGCTGTCGGTCGGCGAGACGAAGATCACCGGGCTGCTGGAGGGCGAGGACGTGCTGGACACCGCCCGCGCCATGCGGGCCTTCGGGGCCGAGGTGACGCAGCACGGGACCGGGCGCTGGTCGGTGCATGGTGTGGGGGTGGGCGGGTTTTCCGAACCTGCCGACGTGATCGATTGCGGCAACTCGGGCACCGGGGTGCGGCTGATCATGGGGGCGATGGCCACCACCGCGATGACCGCGACCTTCACCGGCGACGCCAGCCTGCGCAAGCGGCCGATGGGGCGGGTGACCGACCCGCTGGCACTGTTCGGCGCGCAGGCATACGGGCGCAAGGGGGGGCGGCTGCCGATGACGGTGGTGGGCGCGGCCGATCCCCGCCCGGTGCGCTACACCACGCCGGTGCCTTCGGCGCAGGTGAAATCGGCGATCCTTCTGGCCGCGCTGAACGCCCCGGGCGAAACCGTGGTGATCGAACGCGAGCCCACGCGCGACCATTCCGAACGGATGCTGCGCGGCTTCGGCGCGCGGCTGTCGGTCGAACGGACGGCCGAGGGCAACCAGATCACCCTGCTGGGGCGGCCGGAACTGGTCGCGCAGACGGTGGCGGTGCCGCGCGATCCGTCCTCGGCGGCCTTCCCGGTCTGTGCCGCGCTGATCGTGCCGGGGTCCGACATCACCGTGCCCGGCGTCAGCCAGAACCCGACGCGCAACGGGCTTTACACCACGCTGGTCGAGATGGGCGCCGACATCGCCTTTGAAAACCCCCGCGAAGAGGGGGGCGAGCCGGTGGCCGATCTGCGCGTGCGCTTCACCGGCGCGCTGAAGGGCATTTCCGTGCCGCCCGAGCGCGCGGCGAGCATGATCGACGAATACCCGGTGCTGTCGGTCGTGGCGGCCTGCGCCGAAGGCACCACCGTCATGCGCGGCGTCAAGGAACTGCGGGTGAAGGAAAGCGACCGGATCGACGCGATGGCGCGCGGGCTCGAGGCCTGCGGCGTGCGGGTCGAGGAGGACGAGGATACGCTGATCGTCCACGGCCTTGGCGCGGGCGGCGTGCTGGGCGGGGCGACCTGCGCCGTGCACCTCGACCACCGCATCGCGATGAGCTTTCTGGTGCTGGGGCTGGCCGCCCGGAAGCCGATCACGGTCGATGACGGCGCGCCCATCGCGACCAGTTTTCCGATCTTCGAGGGGCTGATGCAGCGCCTGGGCGCCAGCCTGCGCCGGGCCTGAGGTCACGCGCCGCTGGTGAACCCGATCCCCTGACGTGCAAGGCGGGCGCGCAGCGCGGGCCAGCGGCGACGCGCGCCACCAAGAATGGCATCCTCGCGCAGTGTCACGGCGTAGCCCCGGTGACGGGCGGCCAGCGCGGTGCTGGCTACCGCCGTCGTGGCATCCGCCCCGGCGATTTCCAGCGCGCCGACACCCAGATAATCCAGCAGCGTATCCAGCGTGCCATCCGCGAACCCGTCCCGGACAGAGGTGTCAAGGATGTGGTCGGCCTCGTCCGCGGGGTGCATCAGCGCCGTGCCCGCGGTTCCGGGCAGGCCACGGCCCCGCAGGAAGCCGCGCGCCAGCCCGCGCAGCACCGGATCGTGCCAGCCGTGCCGCAGCGCGATCACCGGCCGCCCTGTCACCTGTGCGGCATCGGTCAGCGCGTCGATCCGCGCCAGCACGGCGTCGCGTTCCTCGGGCGGATAGGGGCCCCGTTGCACCCAGTCGGGCTGCAGATGCACGAGGATCAGCGCGCTGCCCCGGCGGCCGGTGGTGGGAATGGGGGTGCCCTTGCTGACCCGCAGGACGGGGCGCAGCCGCAGGGCAACGATGCCCGCCATCAGCAGCGCCAGAAGTGTCAGCGCAAGACCCATCCGCTTGCCTCTGCCGGTTGACAACAGGACCGGAGTGGAACAAGGCCGGAGCCGGGTCAAGAGGACAAAGATGCAGTTCACAGTCGCCATCGACGGGCCCGCCGCGGCCGGCAAGGGCACCATCGGCCGCGCCATCGCGGCCCGCTTCGGCTTTGCCCATCTGGATACCGGGGCGCTTTACCGCGCGGTTGGGGCGAAGGGCGGCGACCCGGTGCTGGCTGCGCAAAGCCTGAGCGCCGCCGATCTGGCGCGGCCTGACCTGCGGACGCTGGCGGCGGGGCAGGCGGCAAGCCGCGTGGCGGCGATCCCCGAGGTGCGCGCCGCGCTTCTGGACTTTCAGCGCCGCTTCGCGCGGGCCGAAGGCGGCGCCGTGCTGGACGGGCGCGACATCGGCACGGTCATCTGCCCCGACGCCGAGGTGAAGATCTACGTCACGGCCAGCCCCGAGGTGCGCGCCCACCGCCGCTGGCTGGAGGTGGGCGGCGATCCGGCGCTGGTGCTGGCCGAGGTGAAGGAACGCGACGCGCGCGACATGAACCGGACCGACGCGCCGCTGAAACCCGCGGCGGATGCGGTGATCCTCGATACCTCGGCGCTTGGCATCGACGCGGCGGTGGCACGGGCCGTGGCGCTGGTCGAAGCCCGGCTGTGACCGTCTGGGCGCGCCCGCCCGCCCCTGCGCGGTGGCGCGCCTCCTGCAATTGCAGGGGGCTTTCGCTTGCCAGGGGGCGTGTTTGGTTCTATACGCCCCCCATCCCGAACCCCAGGTGCGCGGCCCGGCTTGCCGGAGGCCGCGTGTTTTGGCGGGAAACGAAAGACCGGCGGAGCCAACCGCCAGGCCCGTGAAACAGACGACAAAGGAAACTGAACCGCATGTGCGCCAAAGCTAGCATGGAAGAATTCGAGGCCCTCCTGAAGGAGAGCCTGGAGATCGACACCCCGCAAGAGGGTTCGGTCGTCAAGGGCAAGGTCATCGCCATCGAGGCGGGCCAGGCCATCATCGACGTCGGCTACAAGATGGAAGGCCGCGTCGACCTGAAGGAATTTGCCGGACCCGGCGAACAGCCGAACATCAAGGTCGGCGATGAGGTCGAGGTTTACCTGGACCGCGTCGAGAACGTCCGGGGCGAAGCCGTCATCAGCCGCGACAAGGCCCGCCGCGAGGAAGCCTGGGACCGTCTGGAAAAGGCCTACGCCAGCGAGACCCGCGTCGAAGGCGCGATCTTCGGCCGCGTCAAGGGCGGCTTCACGGTCGACCTGGGCGGCGCCGTGGCCTTCCTGCCCGGCAGCCAGGTTGACGTGCGCCCGGTGCGCGATGCCGGCCCGCTGATGGGCATGAAGCAGCCCTTCCAGATCCTGAAGATGGACCGCCGCCGCGGCAACATCGTGGTGTCGCGCCGCGCAATCCTGGAAGAGTCGCGTGCCGAACAGCGCGCCGAAGTCATCGGCAGCCTGAGCGAAGGCCAGGTGGTTGACGGCGTGGTCAAGAACATCACCGAATACGGTGCGTTCGTTGACCTCGGCGGCGTCGACGGCCTGCTGCACGTCACCGACATGGCCTGGCGCCGCGTGAACCACCCGTCGGAAATCCTGTCGATCGGCGAGACCGTCAAGGTTCAGGTCATCAAGATCAACAAGGAAACCCACCGCATCAGCCTGGGCATGAAGCAGCTTCTGGCGGATCCGTGGGATGCCGTGGAACGCAATTTCCCGATCGGCTCGGTCCACAAGGGCCGCGTGACCAACATCACCGACTACGGCGCCTTCGTGGAGCTGGAGCCGGGTGTGGAAGGTCTTGTCCACGTCTCGGAAATGTCCTGGACCAAGAAGAACGTCCACCCGGGCAAGATCGTGTCGACCTCGCAAGAGGTGGATGTGATGGTTCTGGAAATCGACAGCGCCAAGCGCCGCGTGTCGCTGGGCCTGAAGCAGACCATGCGCAACCCGTGGGAAGTCTTCGCCGAAACCCACCCCGTTGGCTCGGCCATCGAGGGCGAGGTGAAGAACATCACCGAGTTCGGTCTGTTCGTGGGTCTCGACAACGACATCGACGGCATGGTGCACCTGTCGGACCTGAGCTGGGACCAGCGCGGGGAAGAGGCCATCCAGAACTACCGCAAGGGCGACACGGTCAAGGCCGTCGTCACCGAAGTGGACACCGACAAGGAGCGTATCTCGCTCTCGATCAAGGCGCTGGGCGACGACACCTTCACGGATGCCGTTGACGGCGTGAAGCGCGGCTCGGTCATCACCGTGACGGTGACGGCGATCGAGGATGGCGGGATCGAGGTGGAATACAACGGCGCCAAGTCGTTCATCCGCCGCTCGGACCTGTCGCGCGACCGCTCGGAACAGCGCCCCGAGCGCTTCCAGGTGGGCGACCACGTCGATGCGCGCGTGACCAACATCGACCCCAAGACCCGCCGTCTGGGTCTGTCGATCAAGGCGCGCGAAATCGCGGAAGAGAAGGAAGCCGTGGAACAGTACGGCTCGTCCGACTCGGGCGCGTCGCTGGGCGACATCCTTGGCGCGGCACTCAAGGGCGACCGCAACTGATCGCTTGCGCCTGACGAATCGGGAAACGGCCCCCTTGCGGGGCCGTTTTCTTTTGCGCCGACCGCCCCGCGACGGAGTGCCGCGGCAACCGGATTTGGCAACGATCCACCGCCGACCGCCAGAAGCGCCGCCGCGGCACGGGAAATACACCGCCTTTCCAATGGCTTTCCTGTTTGTATGCCGGAAATTTCACCCTATAGTCGGCCCATCATAAAAAGAGGGGCGGCGCCGGGCTGCCCGCAGGGGGATATTCGCATGATCCGTTCGGAACTGATCGAGAAGATCGCCGCAGAAAACCCGCACCTCTACCAGCGCGATGTCGAGAAGATCGTGAACACGATCTTCGAAGAGATCACCGAGGCTCTGGCCCGGGGTGATCGGGTGGAACTGCGCGGCTTCGGCGCCTTCTCGGTGAAGAAGCGCGACGCGCGCACCGGCCGCAACCCGCGCACCGGTGAGGCGGTCGCGGTCGACGAGAAGGCGGTGCCGTTCTTCAAGACCGGCAAGCTCTTGCGCGACCGGCTGAACGGAAAGGCGGGGTGATGCGGCTTCTGCGGCTGCTGCGATACCTGGTGATCGTGGTGCTGGCCGTGGTGCTGGTGCTGGTCGCCATGGCCAACCGCGCCCCGGTCAGCCTGCATCTGCTGCCGGGCGATCTTGCGGATTACGTCGGTTTCAGCGCGACGGCCCAGATACCGCTGTTCCTCGTGATCTTCGCCGCGGCGGCGGCGGGCCTGGTGATCGGCTTCGTCTGGGAATGGCTGCGCGAGGGAAAGCACCGCAAGACCGCCAGCCGCGGGCAGCGTCAGGTCACGGCCCTGTCGCGCGAGGTGGCGCGCCTGCGTGACAAGGACGCGCGCCCGAAGGACGAGGTGCTGGCCCTGCTGGACAGCCCGCAGAAGACGCGCGCGCGCTAGGAAGGGCAGACAATGAGCGGGCAGGTCGGGGCGACCCGCGTGAAGATCTGCGGCCTGCGCACCCCGCAGGACGTGGCGGTGGCCGCCGAGGCGGGTGCGGCCTATATCGGCCTTGTCTTCTTTGCCCGGTCGCCCCGGTCGGTGACGCCCGAGACGGCCCGCGCCTTGGCCTGGGCCGCGCCGCCGGGTGTGGCCAAGGTCGCGCTGGTGGTGGATGCGGCCGACGCCGAGATCGACGCGATCACCGGCACTGTTCCGCTGGACATGCTTCAGCTTCACGGGGCCGAGACCCCCGCGCGGGTGGCCGCGCTGCGCGCCCGCACCGGCCTGCCGGTGATGAAGGCGCTGGGGCTGGCCACGGCCGACGACTTGCCCCGGATCGCGGATTTCGAGGCCGTGGCCGATCAGATCCTGGTCGACGCGAAGGCGCCGAAGGATGCCGTGCTGCCGGGCGGCAACGGGCTTGCCTTCGACTGGCGGCTGGTGGCGGGCCGGACGTGGCGGCGGCCCTGGATGCTGGCCGGGGGGCTGACGCCCGCGACCGTGGCCGAGGCGATCCGGCTGACCGGGGCGCGGCAGGTGGATGTGTCGTCCGGTGTCGAAAGCGCGCCGGGGGTGAAGGACGGCGGCCTGATCCGCGCCTTCATCGCCGCGGCGAAGTCTGCCTGAGCCCGCGTGCAGAACCCGGCGCGTAGCGTCGCGGTGGTGGGCCCGCGCCAGGTCGATCGCGATCCCGATTTCTCGGGACGGCGGGCCCCAGCGCATGCGCATGCGCCCTTTACCGGCCCCCGTGCAGGCGCTACGTCAGGGGAAACCCGCGGGAGACTTGCGCCATGGCCGACGACCTCTTCAACTCCTTCATGACCGGCCCCGACGAGCGTGGCCGCTTCGGCCAGTTCGGCGGCCGTTTCGTCAGCGAGACGCTGATGCCGCTGATCCTCGATCTAGAGGCGGAATACGAGAAGGCCAAGACCGACCCGAGCTTCTGGGCCGAGATGGACGACCTGTGGAAACACTACGTCGGACGCCCCAGCCCGCTTTACCTCGCGCCGCGGCTGACGGAACACCTTGGCGGTGCCAAGGTCTACATGAAGCGCGACGAGTTGAACCACACCGGCGCCCACAAGATCAACAACGTGCTGGGCCAGATCCTGCTGGCGCGGCGGATGGGCAAGACGCGGATCATCGCGGAAACCGGTGCGGGGCAGCACGGGGTGGCCACCGCCACGGTCTGCGCCAAGTTCGGGCTGAAATGCGTGGTCTACATGGGCGCGCATGATGTCGAGCGCCAGGCCCCGAACGTGTTCCGGATGAAGCTGCTGGGCGCCGAGGTTCACCCGGTGACCTCGGGCCGCGGCACGCTGAAGGACGCGATGAACGACGCGCTGCGCGACTGGGTGACCAATGTGCGCGATACCTTCTACTGCATCGGTACGGTCGCGGGGCCGCACCCCTATCCGGCGATGGTGCGCGATTTCCAGTCGATCATCGGCAAGGAAGTGCGCTGGCAACTGGCCGAACAGGAAGGCGAAGGCCGCCTGCCCGATACGGTAGTGGCCGCGATCGGCGGCGGATCGAACGCGATGGGGCTGTTCTATCCGTTCCTCGACGATTCGTCGGTGAAGATCATCGGGGTCGAGGCGGGCGGCAAGGGCGTGGATGACCGCTTCCAGCACTGCGCCAGCCTGACCGGCGGGCGGCCGGGGGTGCTGCATGGCAACAAGACCTACCTGTTGCAGGATGACGACGGGCAGATTCTTGAAGGCTTCTCGATCTCGGCCGGGCTCGACTATCCCGGCATCGGCCCGGAACATGCCTGGCTGCATGACATCGGCCGGGCCGAATATGTGGCGATCACCGACGCAGAGGCGCTCGAGGCGTTCAAGCTCTGCTGCCAGCTTGAAGGGATCATCCCGGCGCTGGAGCCCAGCCACGCGCTCGCCCATGTGATGAAGATCGCGCCGACGCTGCCCAAGGACCACATCATCGTCATGAACATGTGTGGCCGGGGCGACAAGGACATCTTCACCGTGGCGCGTCATCTTGGCGTCTCGCTTCAGGTCTGAGGGCATAAACCTGGGTTTATGGGCACGATCCGGTTGTATAAAGCCGCCGGATGTGCCGCCCGGCCGATGGACCGGGGCCGCGAAACGGGGCGATCTGGGATGAGGGTGCCGCCTCCGGCCCCGCAACAGACAGGATGGACCCATGCAACGCTTCACCCTTCGCCATGTTCTTGCGATCGCCGCGATTGGCGTGATCTCGACCGCGCCGCTGGCCCAGGCGCAGACGGCGCCCACGACCGGCACGACGACGGGCACGACGACGGTGATCGTGCCGACCGTGCCCGGTTCGGGCAATTCCGGCAGCGGAACCTCGGCCTCGACCGACGATCACGGCATGCATGATGCGAACGATGACGGCAGCTCGCATGATGCGGCCGAACATGCCGGTGGCGATGACCATGGCGGCGACCACGGCGGTTCGGGCGGTGGCGACCACGGCGGTTCGGGTGGCGGCGGCCATGGCGGCTCGGGTGGTGATGACTGACGGCCCAGGCCGGGGGCCGTCCTGACGGCGGCCCTCGGCACCGACTGGCTTTGACCGATGGGGGAGACGCAATGCGAACCGGCCTTGTGCTGATGACCCTGTGGACGCTCTGGGCCGGCGCGGCGCTGGCCGAGACCAGTGCGCTGACCCTCAGGATCGAGCGTGAACTTCGCCAACAGGGGTTCAGCCAGTTGCGCGTGACCACCACATGGCTGGGCCGCACGCGCATCGAGGCAACGGGCCCTGCGGCCCGGCGCGAGATCGTGCTGAACCCCAACACCGGCGAGATCCTTCGCGACTACACGACCACCCTGTCCGGCGCCCCGCAGGAGGACATCCTGCAGAACGCAGACCGCAGCGGCTCGGGGGGCGGGGACAGCGGCCATGACAGCGGCGAGGGGGGCTCCGGCGGTTCGGGATCAGGCGGTTCCGGATCAAGCGCTTCGGGGTCGGGCGATTCCGGATCCGGCGGTTCGGGATCGAGCGGGGGATCGGGCGACCATTCGGGCAGCGACGGCGGTGACCATTCCGGCGAGGGCGGGCATGGGTCCGACTGACAGCCGCCTGCAAGCCTTGATGCATCACAGGTGGCCATGTCGCGATGAAGCCTTGACCGGAGAGCCCTTGTGAAGACCGTTGCCCTTGTTGCGGGCCTTCTGGCCGTGCAGGTGACCTGCACGCTTTTCTTTGTCTGGGATATTCTCAGCTCCATCCTCGGGCTCGGCGGGCCGCCGGTGCGCTGGGAAACGCGCGAGATGATCGAGATCGGCGCGGCCGTCGGGCTGATCCTTGGGGTGGGGATCGGCACGGCACTGCTTTACCGCACCATCCGCCGGTCGCGCGAGACCGAACGGAAGCTGCGCAACGTCTCGATCGCCTTTCGCGACCTCATGGACGAACGCTTTGCGGACTGGGGGCTGACCCCGGCCGAGCGTGACGTGGCGCTTTTCGCGATCAAGGGCCTGTCCACCGCCGACATCGCCCGGATGCGGCAGACCAGCGAAGGCACGGTGAAGGCGCAGACCGCGGCGATCTACCGCAAGGCAGGCGTCAGCGGGCGGCCGCAGCTTCTGAGCCTGTTCATCGATGACCTCATGACGGGCGATGCGCTGCCCGCGCCCATGCCCGAGCGGGCCGAGCGCGTTCAGTCCGTCCCGTAAAGCTCGAGGACCTCGAGCGGGACAACGCTCAGGGTGCGTCGATGGGTCGCCCGCAGCTTCACCCGGGGGGCCGCGCCTTCCTCGTGCGCCTGCAGGAAACGCCCGGCGCACAGGCACCACTGGTCGCCCGGCTTCAGCCCGGCAAAGCCCCATTCGGGGCGCGGGGTCGACAGGTCGTTGCCGAGATACTTCGACATGGCCAGGAATTCAGCCGTCATGATCGCGCAGACGGTATGCACGCCGCGATCCGAGGCCGCGGTATCGCAGCAGCCGTTGCGGAAGAAGCCCGTCAGCGGGTCGCGCGAGCATTCCTCCAGCGGGCCGCCCAGAACGTTGACCGAAGGTTCCATCACCGACATCGCATCCTCCCGTTGGCCTGCCTCATCATAGGGCCCGGCACGCCGGGGGGAAGGGTCAGCGAAACTTCTGCGCCAGCCGCTGCAGGTCGGTAAGGCCGTCGCCCTCTTGCGCCGCCGCGGGCGGGGCGACCGGGCCCGCCTCGCGCGGCGGCGCCGCGGGTCTGGCGGCGGGCGGCCGGGCCATCCGGTTGGCGATGGCCTGCTGGAACTTCGCGCCCTCATCCGCCGCCAGCGCCACGGCCCCGTCGGAAATGCCGCGCATCAGGTCATCCAGCCAGCCTTCCTCGGCCTTGGCGAAATCGTGCAGCACATAGCCCGCCACCTTGGCCTTGTCGCCCGGATGCCCGATGCCCAGCCGCACCCGGCCATAGCCCTCGCCGATATGGGCGTGGATCGACCGCAGGCCGTTGTGCCCGGCATGCCCGCCGCCCACCTTCAGCCGCACCTTGCCGGGCGCAAGGTCAAGCTCGTCATGGAAAACCGTGACCTCGTTCGGCGCCAGCTTGAAGAAGCGCATCGCCTCGCCCACCGACTGGCCCGAGAGGTTCATGAACGTGGCGGGCTTCAGCAGCACCACCTTTTCCAGGCCAAGCCTGCCCTCGGCCACCTCGCCCTGAAAGCGCGCGCGCCAGGGGGTGAAGCCGTTATCGGCGGCGATCCGGTCGACGGCCATGAAGCCGATGTTGTGGCGGTTGCCCGCATATTGCGTGCCCGGATTGCCGAGACCGACGAAGAGCCGCATGGGTATCTCCTTTCCGCAGTCTTTTGCCCCGGACGGGGCAAAAACACCAGACGGTTCCGGGGCAGGGCGGCACAAACGAAAAACGCAGGGCCGGGGCCCTGCGTTCATCCGATCTGCGACGCGGGGCGCGATCAGCCCGCGGCGGCTTCTTCCGCCACCAGGCCCGACGGGGCCGCGATGTTGGCGATCACGAAGTTCCGCTCGATCGTGGGCTTGGCGCCCGAGGGCAGCACCACGTCGTTGATGTGGATCACGTCGCCGATCTGCTTGCCGGTCAGGTCCACGGTGATGTGGTCCGGGATCTCGGACGCGGTGACTTCCAGTTCCACTTCCGGGCGCACCACGGTCAGCGTACCGCCGCGCTTCAGCCCCGGCGACGCTTCGTGGTTTTCGAAGGTCACATGGATGAACAGGTTGATCCGGCTGTTGCGGTGCAGGCGCATCAGGTCGACGTGGGTCGGAAGATCCTTCACCACGTCGCGTTGCACGCCGCGGCAGATCACGCGCACGTCTTCGTGCCCGTCAACCTTCAGGTTGAACAGCGTCTGCAGGAAGCGGCCTGCCTTCAGCTTGTTCAGCAGCGGATAGAATTCGAAGTTCAGCGGCAGCGGCTCCTTGCCGTCACCGTAGACGATACCGGGTACGTAGCCCTTGCGACGAGCTTGACGAGCGGCCCCCTTGCCTGTCCCCGTCCGTACCTCGGCGTGAAGATCCGGGATCTCACCAGCCATAGAGGTTCTCCATAGGTTAGCGGCCGCCCTCCAAGGGTGCGCGACCGTGAGCGCGAGCCTATAGGTCAGATTCGCCTGAAAGGAAAGCGCAAAAGCGGACCCGGCCTTGCCGCGGCGGCGCTGTCGCGATAGGTGTCGCCGGGCCGAAGCCCCGTGGCCGGAGTCCTCCCATGATGACGCTTGATACGCTGCGCGCCGCCCGCGCGCCACTCGCCAGTTTTGCCGCGATGGGCGTCCTGTGGGGGGCCTATGCCGGGATGGTGCCCGCGACAAAGGCGCAACTGGGCGTTGACGACAGCACCTGGGGGCTTCTGTTCCTCTGCTCGTCCTCGGCGGCGGTCTTCGCCATGCTCTTCGCGCCCCGGATCGGTGCCGCGCTGGGCGGGCGGGTGCTGCCGGTGGTGACCTTCGCGATGGGGCTGGCCTTCGTCTTGCCCGGGCACATGACGCAGGTGATCTGGTTCATCCCCTGCATGATGCTGCTGGGCATGTCCTCGGGCTCGCTTGACGTGCTGATGAACGCCCGCGTCTCGGCCATCGAGACCGAGCGCGGACTGCACCTGATGAACCTCAGCCACGCGGCCTATTCCTTTGCCTATGCGGCGGGGGCGGCGGCGACCGGCATCGCGCGGGGGTTCGGGCTCGGGCCCGCCGCGGTGTTGAGCGGGGTGGCCTGCGTCGCCATGCTGATGGCCTTTCTGACCGTCGAGCGCGACGGCCGCATCCCAGGCCTTGGCCGGCGGCGCGAGGACCGGGCGGGCGCGCTTGGGATGCTGCCGGTGGTGGGCGGCTTTGTCATCCTGATCGCCTTTCTCAGCGAGAACGCGGCCGAGGCCTGGTCGGCGCTGCATATCGAACGCACGCTGGGCGGAAGCCCGGGGTTCGGCAGCTACGGCCCGGCGCTGCTGGGGCTGACGATGGGCGTGGGGCGGATGTTCGGGCAGGTGCTGGTGGCGCGGCTGTCGGAATCGGTCCTGCTCCGCTGGGGCACGCTGGTGGCCGCCGCGGGGGCCGTGGTGGCGGCGCTCGCCCCCACGCCGCTGGTGGCCTATGGCGGCTTTGTCATCCTGGGCGGCGGGGTCTCGGTGATCGCGCCGGTGGCGCTGGCGCTGATCGGGCGGCTGGTCGACCCGCGGCTGCGCACCCAGGCCATCGCGCGGGCCTCGATGCTGGGCTATCTGGGGTATTTCTTCGGCCCGCCCGCGCTGG
Organism: Pseudomonadota bacterium; assembly: GCA_021845805.1. GTDB lineage: Bacteria > Pseudomonadota > Alphaproteobacteria > Rhodobacterales > Rhodobacteraceae > Solirhodobacter. The sequence continues at coordinate 115,724 of JAJZVD010000002.1, forward strand.
GGGGGATTTCAAGCCTGTTCGGCCTGCGCATCGCCTTCGGCGTCGTGGCGCTGGTGCTGCTGGGCCTCTTGCCGCTGGTGCCGGTGATGCTGCGCGGGCGGGTGGCCCGCGCCTGATCAGGCCCAGTTGCCCTCGAAATCGGCGGGGATCAGCAGGTTTTCTCGCCGCAGGTCCTGCACCTTGCGCTCGCCGCAGAGCGCCATCGAGGTGTCAAGCTCCTTGCGGATCACCTCGAGCGCCGTGGTCACGCCCGCCTCGCCCATCGCGCCAAGGCCGTAGATGTAGCTGCGGCCGATGAAGGTGCCATGCGCCCCAAGCGCCAGCGCCTTCAGAACGTCCTGCCCCGAGCGGATGCCGGAATCCATCAGCACTTCGACCCGGTCGCCCACCGCGCGCACGATCGAGGGAAGCATGCGGATCGACGACAGCGCGCCATCCAGTTGGCGCCCGCCGTGGTTCGACACGATGATCGCATCGGCGCCGAAGTCGGCGGCGCGCTTGGCGTCCTCCACGTCAAGGATGCCCTTCAGGATGATCTTGCCGCCCCACATCTCGCGGATGCGCCGGATCTTGGACCAGTCAAGCTGCGGGTCGAACTGTTCGTTCGTCCAGGACGACAGCGACGAGGCATCGCCCACCCCCTTCGCATGGCCCACGATGTTGCCGAAGAAGCGCCGCTTGGTCTGCAGCATCTCGATGCCCCAGCCCCATTTGGTGGCCAGGTTCAGCATCGTGGGGATGGTCAGCTTCGGCGGGGCCGAAAGCCCGTTCTTCAGATCCTTGTGGCGCTGGCCCAGGATCTGCAGATCGAGCGTCAGCACCATTGCCGAACATTTTGCGGCCTTGGCCCGGTTGATGATGTTCTCGACGAATTCCCAGTCTTTCATGACGTAAAGCTGGAACCAGAACGGCTTCGAGGTATGCGCCGCCACATCCTCGATCGAGCAGATCGACATCGTCGACAGGGTGAAGGGCACCCCGAACTTTTCGGCTGCGCGCGCGGCCAGGATCTCGCCATCGGCGTGCTGCATCCCCGTCAGCCCCACCGGGGCCAGCGCGACCGGCATCGTGATCGGCTCGCCGATCATCGTGGTGGCGGTTGAGCGCCCCGACATGTCGACCGCCACCTTCTGGCGCAGCCGCAGCCGGGCGAAATCCGACGTGTTCTCGCGGAAGGTCTGTTCGGTGTAGCTGCCCGACTCTGCGTAGTCGTAGAACATCTTCGGCACGCGGCGCTTGTGGATGCGCCGCAGGTCTTCGATGCAGGTGATGACGGGCATGGCGGCCTCCGCTGCGGACTGGTCAGCTTGATTTACCAATCAGGGTCGGTTGGGGCAATGGCTTCACGCGTGCCGTTCGAACCGCCGGTCAGGCACAAACCACAGAAGCGCCACCGCCACCACCAGTGTCAGCGCGACCCAGTTCGACACGAAGGCCATCGGCAGTGCGATCAGGTAGAGGACGACCGAGGCCTTGTCCTTCCACGACCGGCCGAGCGACTTCGCGAAGGTCGAATCGCGTCCGTGCTGGGCGATCAGGACGCGTTCCAGCAGGAAATAGGCCGCCGCGCACATCAGCAGGTCGACGACATAGACCGCGAGCGGAAAGCCTGCGAATTCGCTTTCGCCCATGAAGGCGGTGGCAAAGGGCATCAGCGACAGCCAGAACAGCAGGTGCAGGTTGGCCCAGAGCACCCAGCCGCCGACATGGGTGACGCTGTGGAACATGTGGTGATGGTTGTTCCAGTAGAGCCCGACATTGGCGAAGGACAGCACATAGGACAGGAACACCGGGATCAGCGGCTGCAGCGCCGCGGCATCGTGGCCTTCGGGCACTTTCAGTTCCAGAACCATGATGGTGATGATGATGGCGATCACGCCATCGGAGAAGGCCTCGATCCTGCCCTTGGTCATGCGCGTCCCCCCGGCTGAGCGGGGTCGAGCGTAGCGGGGCGCCCTGCGTCAGGAAACCCCGATCCGCAACCAGCCCGCGGGTTTGGCCACCCGGCGCGCCAGCCGGGCGGGCAGGACGATGCCATGCGCCCCGGGCACCCGCAGGGCGGTGCGGCGGGCCGCGGCGCGGTCCGGCAGGGCGATGACCGCTGCGGGCTGCGGCTGCGGCGGCGGAAGGGCGGGCAGCGCCTGCGGCCGGACCAGCGCGCGCGCCCGGTCGGCGCCCAGCAGGGCGTAGTCATGCGCCATCACTGCCGCCCGCGTGCGCAGCCGGCAGAGCCGGGCCCAGAGCTGGCGCACCGCTTCGGCCCGCAACCCCTCTGTCCCGTCGCCCGCGCGAGCCAGCGTTGCCTCGGTGATGCGGATCTCAAGCGCGGCGAGGCGGGCGATGACCAGAAACTGGCCCGTTCCCCCGCCGGGCAGGCCGACGCCGGGAAAGAACGGGGCAGGCCCCGCCATCAGCACGTCGACCACGAAATCGGCGGCGGGCGAGCCTGGGTAGCTGGCCGCGAGCGTCCTGCGGATGTCTTCCCGATCCGTGACACGTCCCAACATGATCCCGCTTGCCTCCGATGCCCCGATTGCCGGAGCGAGCCTAGCCAGACAGGCCTTTAGCTTCGGTAAACTCCGCGGCGAAAGTTGGGCGCGGCGGGGGCGGGCGGGATCAGATGACCCCGATGCCGCGCAGGATCAGCGTCTTGACGCTGTCCTTCGCGTCCTTCCATTGCCGGTCGGACAGCGGCTTGCCACCGTTCAGCGTCTCGATCTGATGGCCGAAGTCGGCGTAATGCTGGGTCGTGGCCCAGAGCATGTACAGCAGGTGGCGCGGATCGACACGGGCCATCCGCCCTTCGTCGATCCAGCGCTGGATGACCCGGGCGCGCCCCTCGGTCCAGTCGCGCAGCGTGGTTTCCAGATAGTCCTGGATCACCGGCGCGCCGTGCATCACCTCGCTGGCCCAGACCTTCGATCCATGCGGATGTCGCCGCGAGATTTCCATCTTGGCGTCGATATAGGCCCCGATCCCCTCGGCGGGGCCTGCGGCCTCGTCCATGCTGCCTGCGGCATGCAGCCAGATCTCGAAGATGTTGCGCACGACCTGCCGGTAAAGGTCTTCCTTGGTTGCGAAATAATAGTGCAGGTTCGCCTTGGGCAGCCCGGCCATGTCGGCGATCAGCTGCATGGTGGCGCCGCCAAAGCCGGCCTCGGCAAAGACTTTTTCCGCTGCCTGCAAAATCAGCGCCTCGCGCTCGCGCCGGATGTCGGTGCGACGGAGCGGACGTTCGGCTGCTGTCATGCGGTGCCCCTCGCGATTTTCGTTGACCGGATGGTCAAGCTGTGGTGCGCTTCACCTGACCATATGGTCAGGAATGGATTCGAACAAGGGTCCGGCCGAAGGCGCCAAAGAGCACCGCGGCGGACAGGGAGACTGCGATGACCGTGCCCGGCGCCAATCTGCGCATCAATGGCGAACGGCTGTGGGACAGCCTGATGGAGATGGCCAGGATCGGCCCCGGCGTGGCGGGCGGCAACAACCGCCAGACGCTGACCGATGCCGATGCCGCGGGGCGCAGCCTGTTCAAGTCGTGGTGCGAGGCCGCGGGCTGCACCATGGGTCTGGACCGCATGGGCAACATGTTCGCCCGCCGCGACGGGACCGACCCCGACGCGCTGCCCGTCTACATCGGCAGCCACCTGGATACCCAGCCCACGGGCGGCAAGTACGACGGCGTGCTGGGCGTGCTGGGCGGGCTCGAGGTGATCCGGACGATGAACGACCTTGGGCTGCGCACGAAACACCCGGTGGTGGTCACGAACTGGACCAATGAAGAAGGCACCCGCTTTGCCCCGGCGATGCTGGCCTCGGGCGTCTTCGCGGGCATCCACGGGCTCGACTGGGCCTATGGACGTGCCGATGCCGAGGGCAAGCGGTTCGGCGACGAGCTGAAGCGGATCGGCTGGGTGGGCGCGGAAGAGGTCGGCGCCCGCAAGATGCATGCGATGTTCGAACTGCACATCGAACAGGGGCCGATCCTCGAGGCCGAGGGCCGCGACATCGGGGTGGTCACCCACGGGCAGGGGCTGTGGTGGCTGCAGATCACCCTGACCGGCAAGGACGCGCATACCGGATCGACGCCCATGCACATGCGGGTGAACGCGGGCCTGGGCATGGCGCGGGTGATCGAGCGGGTCCACCAGATCGCCATGAGCCACCAGCCGAACGCGGTGGGCGCGGTGGGGCAGGCGAATGTCTACCCGAACTCGCGCAACGTGATCCCGGGGCGCGCGGTCTTTACCGTCGACATCCGCAGCCCCGAGCAGGCCAAGCTGGACGCGATGCGGGCCGAGGTGGAGCGTGCGGCGCATGCGGTGGCGGCCGAACTGGGGCTGGGCTGCGAGATCGAGGCTGTGGGGCATTTCGACCCGGTCACCTTTGACCCGGGCCTCGTGAAGGTGGTGCGCGGCGCCGCAGAGCGGCTGGGGTATTCGCACATGGATATCGTGTCGGGTGCGGGCCACGATGCCTGCTGGATCAACCGCGTGGCGCCGACGGTGATGATCATGTGCCCCTGCGTGGACGGGCTGTCGCATAACGAGGCCGAGGAGATTTCGCCCCAATGGGCGGCGGCCGGGACGGACGTCCTGTTCCACGCGGTGGTGGAGACGGCGGGGGTGGTTTCCTGAGGCAGGCCGGGGGCTCTGCCCCCGGACCCCCGGGATATTTGGGGACAGAAAATGGGGCCGATGGCCCCGGAGCGGGAGGCGAGATGAGCACGGTCATCAAGGGTGGCACCATCGTCACGGCGGACCTGACCTACACGGCCGACGTGAAGATCGAGGGCGGGCGGATCGTCGAGATCGGCGCGGGGCTGAAGGGCGACACGGTGCTGGATGCCACCGGCTGCTATGTGATGCCGGGCGGGATCGATCCGCATACGCATCTCGAGATGCCGTTCATGGGCACCTATTCCAGCGACGATTTCGATTCCGGCACCCGCGCCGCCTTGGCGGGCGGTACCACGATGGTGGTGGATTTCGCGTTGCCCGCGCCCGGGCAGGGGCTGCTGGATGCGCTGTCCATGTGGCACAACAAGGCGGGCCGGGCGCATTGCGACTATTCCTACCACATGGCGATCACCTGGTGGGGGGAACAGGTCTTCACCGAGATGAAGGCCGTGGTGGATCAGGGCATCAACACCTTCAAGCATTTCATGGCCTACAAGGGCAGCCTGATGGTGAACGACGACGAGCTGTTCGCCAGTTTCCGCCGCTGCGCCGAACTGGGGGCGCTGCCGCTGGTGCATGCCGAGAACGGCGATGTGGTGGCGGAACTGTCGGCGCGGCTTCTGGCCGAGGGGAACACCGGGCCCGAGGCCCATGCCTACAGCCGGCCTCCGCAGGTGGAAGGCGAGGCCACGAACCGTGCGATCATGATCGCCGACATGGCGGGCGTGCCGCTTTACGTCGTGCACACCTCGTGCGAGGAGGCGCATGAGGCGATCCGGCGGGCGCGGGCGGCGGGCAAGCGGGTCTGGGGCGAGCCGCTGATCCAGCACCTGACGCTGGACGACAGCGAATACATGAACAAGGATTGGGACCATGCCGCACGGCGCGTGATGAGCCCGCCGTTCCGCGACAAGCGGCATCAGGACAGCCTGTGGGCGGGGCTCGCCTCGGGCAGTCTGTCGGTGGTGGCGACCGACCATTGCGCCTTCACCACCGCGCAGAAGCGCACCGGGATGGGCAACTTCACCCGGATCCCGAACGGGACCGGCGGGCTCGAGGACCGGATGCCGATGCTTTGGACCCATGGGGTGAACACCGGGCGGCTGACCCCGAACGAATTCGTGGCCGTCACCTCGACCAATATCGCGAAGATCCTGAACGTTTACCCGCGCAAGGGGGCGGTGCTGGTCGGCGCCGATGCCGATCTGGTCGTGTGGGATCCGAAGGCCAGCAAGACGATCAGCGCCAAGAGCCAGCAATCCGCCATCGATTACAACGTGTTCGAGGGGAAGGTTGTTACCGGTCTGCCGCGCTTCACGCTGAGCCGGGGGCATGTCGCGGTGACCGAAGGCCGCATGAGTTCGCGCGAGGGGCATGGCGAATTCGTCAAGCGCGCGCCGAACGGGTCGGTGAACCGCGCGCTTTCGACCTGGAAGGAACTGACGGCGCCGCGCCCGGTGGTGCGGGCGGGCATTCCGGTCAGCGGGGTCTAGGGCACCAGATGCTCCAGTTCGGGCAACAGCATCACGCTTTCCTGCTCGTGCGGGTCGGTTCGCGCGATCACCGCGACGGCGGGCCGGTCCGAGATGTTCATCGGCAGGTGCGGCATGTCGGCGGGGATGTAGAGGATCTCGCCCTCGCTGACCTCCATCCGGTGTTCCAGCGCGGGGCCCCAGAACATCACCGTTTCCCCCGAGATCGCGTAGATCGCGGTTTCATGGGTCGCGTGCTTGTGGGCCTTGGCGCGGCCGCCGGGCGGGATGGTCAAGAGGTGCATGCAGATGCCGCTGGCGCCCATCGACTCGGCGGAGACCCCCTCGAGGTAACTGAACCCCTGCTTGCCGGCATAGCTGCCGGACGGGCGGATTTTCTGGCATGATTTCACGGGGAAGGGCCTCCGGTGGGTGATGGACGGATGGCAGCGATGATAGCGCGGAACGCGGGCGGCGCACAGGTGGCACCGGTGGTCGAGGCACGGGGCGTGGGGTTGACGTTCCAGACCGCCGACGGGCCGGTGCATGCCCTGAAGGATGTGAACCTGACCATCGCCAAGGGCGATTTCGTCAGCTTCATCGGGCCCTCGGGCTGTGGCAAGACCACCTTCCTGCGCGCCATCGCGGCGCTGGAGGCGCCGACCGAGGGCAGCCTGACGGTGAACGGGATGACACCCGACGCCGCACGGCGGGCGCGGGCCTATGGCTATGTGTTCCAGGCGGCCGGGCTTTACCCCTGGCGCACGATTGCGGGAAATGTGAAGCTTCCGCTGGAGATCATGGGGTTTTCCAGGGCGGAACAGGACGCACGTGTTGCAAAAGTGCTGGAGCTGGTCGAGCTGACGGGCTTTGGCAAGAAGTTTCCCTGGCAGTTGTCGGGGGGCATGCAGCAGCGCGCCAGCATCGCGCGGGCGCTGGCCTTCGATGCCGACATCCTGCTGATGGACGAACCCTTCGGCGCGCTGGACGAGATTGTCCGCGACCGGCTGAACGAAGAGCTTCTGAAGCTTTGGAACAACACCGGAAAAACCATTGGATTCGTGACACATTCCATCCCCGAGGCGGTGTATCTGTCGACCAAGATCGTGGTGATGAGCCCGCGTCCGGGGCGGATCACCGACGTGATCGAAAGCCCGCTGCCGCGCGTGCGGCCGCTGGAGATCCGCGATACGCCCGAATTCATGGCGATTGCCCACCGGGTGCGCGAAGGCTTGCGGGCGGGGCACAGCTATGACGTGTAAGGGATTGTCGAACTTTGTGAAATCGTGCCGCCAAGCCATCGCGGCCGCAGGGAGGCGCGGATGAAATCGGCGGGCCCCGTGCTGACGGTGCTGATCGCGATCCTGGCGCTGTGGTACGCGGGCGCGGTCTGGATGAATGCGCAATGGGTCCGCGACCAGGCCGAGCGCGCCGGGCAGACGGTTACCTGGGAACAGATCGTGCCGCAAACGATGAACCAGAGCCGCCCGGTGCTGCCTGCGCCGCATCAGGTGGCGGTGGAACTGTGGAAGGCGGTGGTGGTGACGCCGCCCACCTCGAAGCGGAGCCTGATCTACCACGCCTGGGTCACGCTGAGCGCGACGCTGCTGGGCTTTGCCATCGGCACCGGGGCCGGCATTCTCCTGGCGGCGGGGATCGTGCACAACCGGGCGATGGACATGAGCGTGATGCCCTGGGCCATCGCCAGCCAGACGATCCCGATCCTGGCGGTGGCGCCGATGATCATCGTGGTGCTGAATTCCATCGGCATCACCGGGCTGGTGCCCAAGGCGATCATCTCGGCCTATCTCAGTTTCTTCCCGGTGGTGGTGGGCATGGTGAAGGGCTTCCGCAGCCCCGACGCGATGCAGCTTGACCTGCTGAAGACCTATAGCGCCAGCCGGATGCAGGCGTTCTGGAAGCTGCGGCTGCCCTCGTCGATGCCCTATCTCTTCGCCTCGCTGAAGGTGGGGGCGGCGGCGGCGCTGGTCGGCACCATCGTGGGCGAACTGCCCACCGGGGCGGTGGCGGGGCTTGGCGCGCGGCTTCTGTCGGGCAGCTACTACGGGCAGACGGTGCAGATCTGGGCCGCGCTGTTCGTTGCGGCGGCGCTGGCGGCGGGGCTGGTCATCGTGATCGGCATGGTGCAGCGCGTGACGCTTCGGCGGATGGGGATGCTGCGATGACCTGGCTGATCCTGGCGGCTCTGGTCTGGGCGGGGGGCTGGGGCCTGAACGTGGCGCTGTCGCGTTCGGCGCTGGCCGCGACGCGGGGCGGGCGGCTTCTGGTGCCCGCGATCTTCGGCGCCGTGATCCTGTTCGTCTGGGAGGCGGTGGTGCGCGGGCTGAACGTGCCCGGCGTGATCCTGCCGCCCCCCACCGCCATCGCGGAACGGCTGGTCGAGAACGTCCCGCTGTTCTGGCAGGATTTCCAGCAGACGTTCCTGAAGGGCGCGCTGGGCGGCTATGCCATCGGGTGTTCTGCGGCGATCCTGACCGCGATCGCCATCGACCGCTCGCCCTTCCTGCAACGTGGCCTTCTGCCGGTGGGCAACTTCGTGGCCGCCCTGCCCATCGTGGGGATCGCGCCGATCCTGGTGATGTGGTTCGGCTTCGACTGGCAGTCGAAGGCGGCGGTAGTGGTGGTGATGGTCTATTTCCCCGTGCTGGTGAACACGGTGGCGGGGCTTGCCGCGGCGGATGCGATGCAGCGCGACCTGATGGCCACCTGGAGCGCGTCTTACGGGCAAAGCCTGCTGAAGCTGCGGCTGCCCGCGGCGATGCCCTTCATCTTCAACGGCTTGAAGATCGCGACCACGCTCGCGCTGATCGGGGCGATCGTGGCAGAGTTTTTCGGATCGCCCATCAAGGGCATGGGCTTTCGCATCTCGACCGAGGTGGGCAAGCTGAGCCTCGACATGGTGTGGGCGGAAATCACGGTGGCGGCCCTTGCGGGGAGCGCTTTCTACGGGCTTGTCGCGGCGGTGGAGAAGGCGGTGACCTTCTGGCATCCGTCGCAACGGGGGTAAGGTAACAGGGCCACGCAAGAAGGCCCGCAACACGGAGGTCGTATGATGAAGAAGGTGATCGCGGGCGCCCTGGGGGCCCTGCTGATGACGACGGCGGCCCATGCCGCCGACAAGGTGACGCTGCAGCTCAAATGGGTCACGCAGGCCCAGTTCATGGGCTACTACGTCGCCAAGGACAAAGGCTTCTACAAGGACGAAGGGCTTGACGTGACGATCAAGCCGGGCGGCCCCGACATCGCGCCGGAACAGGTGATCGCGGGCGGCGGCGCCGATGTGATCGTGGACTGGATGGCCGCCGCGCTGGCCGCCCGCGAACGGGGCCTGCCGCTGGTGAACATCGCCCAGCCGTTCAAGCACGGCGGGCTTGAACTGACCTGCCTGAAATCCTCGGGCATCTCGTCGCCCAAGGACTTCCCCGGCCATACGCTCGGCGTCTGGTTCTACGGCAACGAATATCCGTTCTACGCCTGGATGGCGAAGCTTGGCGTCAAGACCGACGGCAGCGCCGGCGGGGTCAAGGTGCTCAAGCAGGCGTTCAACGTCGATCCGCTGCTGCAGAAGCAGGCCGACTGCATCTCGGTCATGACCTACAACGAATATGGCCAGGTGCTGGACGCCGGGATCAAGCCGGACCAGCTTGTGACCTTCAACTACCTGAAGGAAGGCGTGGGCATGATGGAGGACGGGCTGTACGTCCTGCAGAAGAGCCTCGACGACGCGGCGTTCAAGGAAAAGATGGTGAAGTTCGTGCGCGCCTCGATGAAGGGCTGGAAATATGCCGAAGCGCACCCGGATGAAGCCGCGCAGATCGTGATCGACAACGACGCCAGCGGCGCGCAGACGCTGGAGCATCAGAAGTACATGGCGGGCGAGGTCGCGAAGCTGACCCAGGGGTCGAACGGGTCGCTGGACCCCGAGGACTACAAGGAAACCGTGGCGACGCTTCTGTCGGCGGTCTCGCCCGACAACCCGGCGATCACCAAGGACCCGGGTGCGGGTGCCTGGACGCATGCGATCACTGACGCGGCGCTGAAGTAGGCCTACGCATCGGCGACAAAGGGGGGGGCGTGCCCGGGGCCGGGTGCGCCCCCTTTCCGTTTGACCGCGATCAAGGCGCGGGCGCGGGCGGCGGCTATCCTGATCCCGGGGGCCGGATCGGGCCCCGCGGCCAGGGGGGCAGGACGATGGCACGGATCTTCGCGGGGGCGGCGCTGGCGCTGGTGCTGCTGGGTGGATGCAGCGGGCAGCCGAAGGACGGGATCGGCCAATGCGAGCCGGGGGTGGGCGCGCTGAGCCAGACCTTGACCGCGGTGCCGCAGAAAGGCTGCTGACGCGGGTCGAAAACGGCGGGCCAAGGCGTTGAAGGCGGAGGGCTTTCCTGTCAACCTGCGGCGGGCGGGAGGGTCTCATGGCACGTTCGGCGCTGACCGGCAGCCGCATTCGCGAAAGGCGCACGCTGGGCGGCGTGAAGCAGGCCGACCTGGCCCGCGCGGTGGGCGTTTCCGCCAGCTACCTGAACCTGATCGAACACAACCGCCGCCGGATCGGCGATGCGCTCTTGAAGCGGATCGCGGCGGCCCTGGGGGTCGAGGCCGCGGTGCTGACCGAGGGCGCCGAGGCGGCGCTGGTCGATGCGCTGCGCGATGCGGCCGCGCAGGTCGAGGGCGAGCCCGCGGGCGAGCCGCCGGAACTTGCGCGGATCGAAGAGTTCGTGGGCCGCTTTCCCGGCTGGGCGGGGCTTCTGGCCCGCCGCCACGGGCGCGTGGCCCTTCTGGAACGCACGGTCGAGGCGCTGTCGGACCGCATGGCGCATGACCCGGCGCTGTCGGCGGTGCTGCACGAGGTGCTGTCGGCGCTGACCGGGGTGCGCTCGGCGGCCGCGATCCTGGCCGATACCGAGGATCTGGAGCCCGAATGGCGCGTGCGGTTTCAGGCGAACCTTGGCGCGGATGCCGACCGGCTGGCGGCCGGGGCGGGGGCGCTGGTGCGCTATCTGGATGGTCCGGTGGGCACCGAAGCGGCGCTGGCCTCGCCTTCGGAGGAGGTGGAACGCTGGCTTGCCCTGCGCGGCGGACATCTGCCCGAGGTCGAGGACGGCGGGGTCGCCGCCGCGGCAGACCTCGCGGCAACGGAGTTCGGCTCGCCCATCGCGCGGCAGATCGCGGCGGGCTGGTTCGCGCGCTATGCCGCCGACGCGGCGCGGCTGCCGCTTGCCCCCTTCCGCGCCGCGCTGGCGGCGGCGGGCGACCCTGCGGGGGTGGGCGCGCGCTTCGGGGTGGACCTTGCCGCCGTGCTGCGGCGGATGGCCAGCCTGCCCGAGGCCGAGGGCACCGGGATCGTGATCTGCGACGGGGCGGGCGCCATCACCTTCCGCCGCCCGGTCGAAGGGTTTGCCCTGCCGCGCTTTGGCGCGGGCTGCGCGCTCTGGCCGCTGTATCAGGCGCTGGCGCGGCCGCTGGTGCCGCTGCGCGCGGTGGTCGAGATGGCGGGCCGCAGCCCCCGCCGGTTCCTGACCTACGCGGTCTGCCAGCCGCTGCATCCGGCAGGCTTCGATGCGCCGCAGGTACTTGAG
>JAJZVD010000037.1 GCA_021845805.1 Pseudomonadota bacterium
AGCACCACGAAGAAGCCGATCACCCCCGCCAGCACCGCCACGATGCTGCCTGCGAGCCAGCTCGAGACGAAGATCCCCGCGATCATGCGGCCCCCCTGCGGCCCAGCCGCCACAGGCCGCGGCCAAACGTCGTCGCCAGATTGAGGCCGATCAGCACCGCGACAATGCAGAAACTTGCGGGCCAGGCGTGGCCTGCCGTCCAGACATAGCTTTGCCAGGCCATCAGGATGCCGCCCCACATGCCCGCAAGGCCAAGCCCCGCGGCGAGGCACAGGGCACGCGCGGGCCGGTCGGTCAGCACCAGCGCCGCGGCGGCGGGGGCCACCAGAAGCGCGGTGGACAGCACCGCCCCGACCGTCATCGCCGCCAGCCCCACCGCCAGCGTCAGCGCCGCCAGATGCGCCAGCCCCACGCGCCGCAGCCGCACCCCCTGCACCGCCGCCAGATCGGGATCCAGCGCCGCCAGCAGCATCGGCCGCAGGTACAGCGCCAGCAGCGCCAGCGCCGCGCCCCCCGCCAGCGCGGCGGGCAGGATGTCGGCATCCGTCAGCAGGAAGACCGAGCCGAACAGCACCCCCACCGCGTTGCCCGAGCCGCCCGGCAAGGTCACGTCGAGATAGAGAAACAGCGCCGCCAGCCCCAGCCCCGCGCCGAAAACCACGCCGGTCAGCAGGTCGCGTTCGGCGCTCTGGCGGGGCGGCGCGGCCTCCAGCCCCAGGGCCGCCGCCAGCGACATCAGGACAAAGCCGCCAAGCGCGTTGATCCCGATCAGCGGCGCCAGCGCCCCGCCCGCGCTGCTGACATGGGCCAGCGCATCGGTCACGAAGGCCTGCCCGCGCAGCAGCGTGGGCACGCCCACCAGCGCCGCCACCACCGCGGCAAAGCCGCCGACGACCAGCGCATGCTGCACCGGCGTGCTGTCGAGGAAACCGGCGGGAAGCAGGCCCAGCATCACGGCACCCGCGTGACATGCGGCTGGTCGTGCCCGGCGCCGGGGGCCGGCACCACCAGGATGCGGCCATGCACGTTCAGCACGTCGATGTGATGGCCGTAAAGCCGGCTGAGCACGTCCGACCGGATCACCTCGGCCACCGGGCCCGCGGCGGCCCGCCCGCCCGCAAGGTAGATCACCCGGTCCATCACCGGCACCAGCGTGTTGATCTCATGCGCCGACATCAGCACCGCGATGCCGGTCTCGCGGCTGATGCGGCGCAGAAGCGTGGCGATCTCGGTCGCGCTGGACGGGTCGAGGCTGGCCAGCGGTTCGTCCAGCAGCAGAAGCTGCGGGCGGCGCACCAGCGCATGGGCAATGAACACCCGCTGCTGCTGGCCGCCCGACAGGGTGCCGATCCGGCGGTCGGCGAAGCCGTCGGCCGATACCGCGGCCAGCGCCGCATCCACCCGCGCGCGGCGCCGGCGCGAGGGCAGCGGCAGGCCCAGCCGGTGGCCATCGAGGCCAAGCGCCACCACATCGCGCGCCCTCAGCGGCATGAACGGGTCCACGCTTACCTTCTGGGGCAGATAGCCCAGCCGCCGCGCCCCGTCCCCGCCCAGCCGGATCGTGCCGCCGCCGGGCGCCACGAAACCCAGCAGGCTGCGCAGAAGCGTGGTCTTGCCCGACCCGTTCGCGCCGATCAGCCCGCACAATTCCCCCGGCGCCAGCGCAAAGCTGACCCGCTCCAGGATCGTCCGCCCCCCGACCAGGACCGACAGATCCTCGACCCGCAGGGCCATTTCGGCGTCCGGCGCGCCCATCGCGTCACCTGCCCGGCACAAGGCGTTCGGTCGAGGTTCCCTGCGCCACCGCCGCGGTGATGGCGGCGGTCGTGGCCTCCATCCAGCGCTGATAGGTAAAGCCCGGCTGCGGCATCGTCTCGTAGACCCCCACCACCGGGATACCGTTCTTCTTCGCCAGATCCAGGAAGGTGCGGCTCAGCGGATCGGTGACCTGCTGGTTGTACAGGAACACCTTCACCGTCTTGCCGGTGAACAGCGCCTCTTGCGCGCTGACATCCTGCGGCGCGGGGTCGGTATCGTTCATCGCCGCCAGTTCCAGCGCGGTCGGCGTCATCACCTTCGCCCCAAGGGCGGCCACCAGATAATCCGCCACCGGCTCTGTCACCGCCACGGGGGTATCGGGATGGGCGCCGCGGAAAGCCGCGATGGCCTGCCGCCAGCGGTCCAGCGAGGCGTCGAACGCCGTCGCATTGGCGCGGAATTCCGCGGCATGGGCCGGGTCCCTCGCGGCCAGCGCCTCGGCCACCGCATGGGCCACGGCGGGCATCGTCCTGGGGTCGTACCACAGATGGGGGTTCGGCGTGTCGTCGCCCAGCTTCAGCAGGTGCTGCACGTTGATGTCCTGCCGCGCGGGGTTCGCCGCCGCGGCCAGCATCTTTTCGGCCCAGTCGTCATAGCCCAGCCCGTTCAGCACCACCAGATCGGCCCCGGCCAGCGTGCGGGCGATCTTCGGGCTGGCCTCGAAACTGTGCGGGTCGGTGTTGGGGTCGGTTTCGATTGCCTCCACCTGCACATGCGCGCCGCCGACCTGGGCGATGACATCGGCATACTGGTTCTCGACGCCCACGGCCCGCAGCGGGGCGGGGCCTGCGGCCTGCGCACTGGTGGCCAGGACGAGCGGCAGGGCGGACAGGGCAAGACCGGACAGGGCCAGGGCGGCGGCGCGGCGGGTCAGGGGCGGCATGGGGCGATCCTCTTCCTTCGAATCGGCTGGACGCGATGTAATATCGTAACGTTTGTGGCCGTCCAGCGCTTGCTGTGGGGGCTGACAAGACTGTGACGCGCGCCCGGGGGGGCGCGCGCCGACACGCGTCATAAACGTAATGGTATCACATTACAATACAGGCCCGACCGGCGCGGGTCCGCGGGGGGAGCAGCACGCCCCCCGTCCGCCCCCCCCCGCGGGGCCTATTCGGCCTTGTCGGCAGGTTCCGCGTTCAGCAGGCCGTAGTTCTCGGCGCCGATCGTGTCATGCAGTTGCAACTGGGTCTCGATGAAATCGATGTGACCTTCCTCGTCGGTCAGAAGCTCCTCGAAGATCTTCATCGACACATAGTCGCCCACCTCGGCGCAGTGTTTCCGCGCCTCATTGTACAGCTTCACCGCGTCCTGTTCGGCCGCCAGATCGCAGGTCAGCGACTCGCGCACGGTCTGGCCGATGCGCAGCGGGTCCAGCGATTGCAGGTTCGGGTGGCCTTCCAGAAAGATGATGCGGCTGATCAGCTTGTCGGCGTGCTGCATCTCCTCGATGCTTTCGGCGCGGTTCTTGCGGGCCAGCTTTGCATAGCCCCAGTCCTCCTGCAGCCGGTAATGCAGCCAGTACTGGCTGACGGCGGTCAGTTCGCTGCGCAGCGCCCGGTTGAGATACTCGATAACCTTGGCATCACCCTTCATGGGTTGCTCCTTTTCTTGCTGGACAAAACGTCAGTCGGGCGGGTCTACCGCTCTGCGGCAACCTGCCCGCGCAGGTTGCGCAGTTCAAGCGGCACCGCAAGGTTGTGATTGCCGCGCATGGTCGCCAGGAACAGCTTCATGCAGCCGCCGCAATCGGGCGCCTTGCCAAGCGCGCGATAGACCCGGCGCGGCGTGATGATCGTCGCGGGGTCGGCCGCGCGCATCCAGTCGATGGCGGCATGGATGTCGGTATCGCTGATGCACTGGCAACTGCAGACGATCATGTCCGGCTCCCTTCGACGGGGGTGGCTCCCGAGAGTTCCTGAGTGAAGTTATCGGGAATCTTGTTGACTCTTTCAATCGGGAATTTTACCAAATCTGATAAATTCACTCGGACATGAGGATGGGAATGCTCGCGACCCTCGTCATCGGCCTGCGCGAGGGCCTTGAAGCCTCGCTGATCATCGGCATCATCGCGGCCTTCCTGCGCCGCAACGGCCAGAGCCTGCTGCCCATGTGGCTGGGCGTGGGGCTGGCGGTGCTGTTGTCGATCGCCGTGGGCGTCGGGCTCAGCCTGCTGGAACAGGCCCTGCCGCAGGCGCAGCAGGAGGCGCTGGAAACCATCATCGGCGCGGTTGCGGTGTTCTTCGTCACCGGCATGATCCTGTGGATGAGCGCGCACGCCCGCAGCCTCCGGCGCGAACTGGAGGCCGAGGCCGCCGAGGCGCTGACCCGCGCGGGCATCTGGGCGATGGTGCTGATGGCCTTCCTTGCGGTGCTGCGCGAGGGGTTCGAAACCAGCGTCTTCCTGCTGGCCACCTTTTCCGCCGCGCAGTCGGCCGCCTGGGCCGCGGCGGGCGCCATCGCCGGGCTTCTGCTGGCGGTCTGCGTCGGCTGGGGCATCTATGCGGGCGGGGTGAAGATCAACCTGTCGCGGTTCTTCCGCATCACCGGCGGCTTCCTGATCCTTGTCGCGGCGGGGCTGGTGCTGAGCAGCCTGCGCACTGCGCACGAGGCGGGCTGGCTGGTTGCGGGGCAGCAGCGCACCGTCGATCTGTCCTGGCTGGTGGCGCCGGGCACGGTGCTGTCGGCGCTGATCACCGGGGTTCTGGGCATTCCCGCCGATCCCCGCCTGATCGAGGTGCTGGGCTGGCTGGCCTATCTGATCCCGGTCTCGGTCTATGTCTACTGGCCGCAGTCGCGGCGGCCCGGCCCGCTGCTTTCGGCGCGGCTGAAGCTGGGGCTGGCCGCGGCGCTGGCGCTGGCGGGGGCGGCCCTGCCGCTGGCGATCCCGGCGCCGCGGCTTGATCTGCCCGCGACGCTGGCGCTGGCCGCCCCGGCCGGCGGCACCGTCGGGCTTCAACAGGGTGCCGACGGCGCCGCCAGCCTGGTGCTGACGCAGGATGGCGCGCGCCAGACCTTCGCGCTGCCTGCGGGCCTGCGGCAGGACGGCGCGCATGACGGCATTCCCGCCGCCTCCTGGGCGTTGCGCAGCGTGGCGGTGCCCGAGGGCCTGCCCGACACGCTGACGCTGGACGAGGTGGTGCAACTGGCGGGCCGTGTTCCCGCCGGGCTGACCCCCGCGCGGCATCCGGGGCCCTATGCGGCAAGCTGGATGGTGGTGACGAACACCAGCGTCTGGGCCGCGGGCGGCGTCCTGATCGACGCGGCGCAGAAGGTGACGCCGGTCGTGACGCTCTCGGGCAGCGGCCTGCCCGCCCCGCGCGTGGTGACGGTGACCGCTCTTCCGGGGGCGGCCCCCGCCGCGGCCTGGCAGGCCGACCCCGCGCAGGTCAAGACCACGATCACCGCCTTGCGCGCCCATGAGGCCGCCCGCCAGGAACACCGCTTCTGGGCCAGGCGCATCCCCGTGGCGCTGGCGCTGGTGGCGCTTTTGATCGCGGTCGGCGCCCTGCGCAGCCTGATCGGCCCGGGCCGACCCTCGGCCCCCGGGCCCCGCCTTTCCCCCAAGACCGGCCGCCGCGCCGCGACGACGACAGAAGGAGTTTCCCATGCAGCCGAATGACCGTCTCTGCCCTCGCGGCCTCTCCGCCGGGCTGGCCGTTGTCGTTCTTCTTGCCCAGGGGGCCGGGGCGGCGCAGGCCGCGACGGCGCCGGTGGCGAACGGCGCCGCACAGGTCGCCATCACCCTGAGCGGCGAGGACGGCGGCCGCTGCGCGGTCAGCCACACCGAGGCGAAAGCGGGCCCCGTCACCTTCACCGTCTCGAACACCGGCGCCACCGGCATCACCGAGGTGGAACTGATGCGCGACAACCGCATTCTGGGCGAAAAGGAAAACCTCGCGCCCGGCCTGCCCCCGGTCAGCTTCACGCTGACGCTGGGCGGGGGCGATTACAAGGTCTACTGCCCCGGTGCCACGCCAGAGACCGTGGCCTTCAAGGTCACCGGCGCCGCCGCCGCGCAGCCCACGGGCACCATCGGCGCGCTTCTGCTCGAGGGCACCAAGGGCTATGCGCAATATGTCGACACCACCGTCGACGGGATGGTGGTGGCGGTCGACCGGCTGGCCGCTGCGATCAACGCGGGCGACCTTGACGCCGCGCAGAAGGCCTACGCGCAGGCCCGCCCCTTCTACGAGCGCATCGAATCCGACGTGGAAGGTTTCGTGCTGCCCGGGCATGACGCGACCGACAACGCGGGCAACCTCGATTACCTGATCGACATGCGCGAATCGAACCTCGACCCCGCGGTGGGCTGGCGCGGCCTGCACGCGATCGAACGCGACCTGTTCCAGACCAGGGCGATCACCGACGACACCCGGGCGCTGGCCACCGAGCTTCAGACCAACGTGGGGCATCTCGACCGGCTGGTGCCGACGCTGGACTACAAGCCCGAAGACCTGGCCAACGGCGCCGCGGGCCTGATGGAAGAGGTGCAAAGCGGCAAGATCAGCGGCGAAGAGGAAGCCTTCAGCCATCTCGACCTGGTGGACTTCGCCGCCAATGTCGAGGGCGCGCAGCAGGCCTTCGCCTTCCTGACCCCGGGGATGGAAAAGATCGACCCGGCGCTGACGAAACAGGTGCAGGACCAGTTCGACCGGGTGACGAAGATGCTGGACAGCTACCGCGACCCGAACGCGCTTGGCGGGTTCCGCCCCTACACGCCCGAACTGCGCGCATCGGATGCGGTGACGCTGTCGAAGGCGATCCAGGCGTTGCAGGAACCCCTGTCGCGGATCGCCGAAAAGGTGGCGACGGCAGGCTGAGGCGGCATGATGACCCGGAAACACCTGTCTGACGCCGCCGCCGCCGCCGCCCTGCACCTGTCCCGCCGCAACCTGCTTTTCGGGGCGGCGGGGGTCGGCGCTGCGCTTCTGCCCGCGGCCGCGGGGGCCGCGACCCCGCAGCCTGCGGGCGACCTGATCGACCTGACCGCCCGCCATCCGTTCTACGGTCACGGGCCGCAGGCCGGGGTGATGACCCCGCCGCAGCGCCATGTCGTGTTCATGACCTTCGATCTGACCACGCAGGACCGCGGCGCGCTTCAGGTGCTTCTGGCGCGCTGGTCGGCGGCGATCGCGCAACTGATGAAGGGCGCGCCCATCGGCCAGGTCGAACCCGACCGCCCCGAGGCCGTGGGCCTGGATACCGGCGAGGCGCTGGATCTCGAGCCCGCGGGGCTGACCGTGACGGTCGGCCTCGGGCCCGGTCTCTTCACCGAGGCGCTGGGGCTTGCGGCGCAACGGCCCGCCCGTCTGCGCCCGCTGATCGACCTGCCCAGCGACGCGCTGAAGCCCGACCTCAGCGGGGGCGATCTGTCGCTTCAGGCCTGCGCCGACGATCCGCAGGTGGCCTATCACGCGATCCGCGATCTGGCCCGCATCGCCAAGGTCACCGGCACGGCGGCGACCCGCTGGACGGTGATGGGCTTCGGCCGCGCCTCGGCGGGCAAGGGGCAGGCCACGCCGCGCAACCTGATGGGGTTCAAGGACGGCACCCGCAACATCGTGGAGCCCGCCGATTTCGACCGCTTCGTCTGGGTCAAGGATGGCCCCGCCTGGCAGCGGCAGGGCACCTATCAGGTGGTGCGCAAGGTGCAGATGCACATCGAGAACTGGGATACCGCCCAGGCGGTCCAGCAGAACGCGGTGTTCGGTCGGACGAAGATCACGGGCGCGCCCCTGACCGGCAAGGCCGAATTCGACACGCCCGATTTCGCCCGAAAGGGCCCCGACGGCGCGCCGGTGATCCCCGAGACGGCGCATATCCGTCTGGCCGCGCACGAGACCAACGACGGCACCAAGATCCTGCGCCGCGGGTTCAACTATACCGACGGGATCAATGCCTTCGGTCTGCTGGATGCGGGGCTTCTGTTCATCAGCTACCAGAACGATCCGGCCCATTTCGAACGGTTGCAGGCCCGCCTTGGCGCGGCCGACGCGCTGAACGAATACATCAGCCACATCGGCTCGGCGGTGTTCTTCGTGCCGCCCGCCCCGTCCGAGGGGTCCTACATCGGCGCCGGGATGTTCGCGGCGGTCTGACGGCGCGGGGGCCCGCCCGGTCCCCGCTCTCATTCCGGGGGCGATTGCCACAGCAATGCCAAGATTCAATCTGAAGTTGAGTCTCGTCGGCCGCAGTCCAGTGTGCTAGACGTGGGCACGGCTGCCAAGGATCGTCTGTCGCAGTCCCGAGTGCGACGATCCGCGACGCGAGGAGGCAGCCGTGCCCTCGGACACCTCGCGTCGCGTTCCAACCTTCTCTCTCCCCAGAGGGGGGGGCGACCGTTTCGGTCGCCCCCTTTCCGGGGTCCGCCGCAGGCAGCGGCCAGGCGGAAACGGGCTTTTCCTCAGGGTGATGCGCGATCCGGGCCGCCGCCGCCTGCCGCCCCGCGCAAACGGGTGCTAGCGGGCGTGTCGGCCCGGCCCCTGTGCCGCCAGCACCAGAAGCCCGCCCGCAATCGCCCAGTTCTTCACCACGATGGTGACCTGCCAGGGATCGGCGCGCAACTGCCAGTGGAACCAGCTTGTGAAGATGCAGTACGCCGCCAGCGCCAGGGCCCAGCCGCGCAACCCGGGGCCCAGGATCAGGCAGACCGCCGCGATCAGATCGAAAGCGGCCACCGGCCAGATCAGCCAGACGGGCAACCCGATGGATGCGATCATCTGCTGCACGGGGGCGGGGTCGAACACTTTCTGCGCGGCTCCGGCAAAGAACAGGAACGCGATCAGGACGCGCCCGGCGAGGTTCAGCAGATCGGCCATCGGGGTCTTCCTCTCGAATGACGAAGGGCCGCCCCCGGAAGGGCGGCCCCGGTTCAGCCCGGCGGGCCCGCTCAGCTTGCGGGCAGCAGCACGGTGTCGATGACGTGGATCACGCCGTTCGACTGCTGCACGTCGGCGATGGTCACCTTGGCCACGTCGCCCTTCTCGTCCTTCAGCTCCAGCATGCCGTCCTTCTCCATCGCGGTCAGCATGCAGCCGCCCACGGTCTTGATCATGGCCATGCCGCCACCCTTCTTCACCATCTCCTTGATGGCGGCGGACATGTCATCGGCGGCCACGACGTGGCAGGTCAGGATCTTCACCAGCTGGGCCTTGTTCTCGGGCTTCAGCAGGGTGTCGACGGTGCCCGCGGGCAGCTTGGCGAAGGCTTCGTTGGTCGGCGCGAAGACGGTGAAGGGGCCCTTGCCCTCCAGCGTCGGCACCAGCCCCGCGGCTTTCACAGCGGCCACGAGCGTGGTGTGATCCTTCGAGTTCACGGCGTTCTCGACGATGTTCTTGGTGGCATACATCGGCGCGCCGCCGACCATCGGATTGGCAAGGGCGGCGAAGGCGGTCGAGGCGACAACGGCCGCGGCGGCGAAGGCAGACATCTTGAGCGACATGAAGGGTTCCTTTCTCGCTGGTGTCCGGATCGTCGTGATCCATGGCCGAAGCTACGCAGCCCCCGTGCGGAAAGTTTCAGCGCCGCTGTCGATTTTTCCGCGACCCCGCTTGCGGCAGCCCGCCGGGGCGCCGAAAACGGGCGCCACGCACGACGCGCCAAGGGGGGAAACGGATGGCAGAACGGGGCAGCGTGGCCGAGGTGTTCCTGGCCTTCCTGCGGCTGGGGCTGACCTCGTTCGGCGGGCCGGTGGCGCATCTGGGCTATTTCCGCGCCGATCTGGTGCAGCGCCGCCGCTGGATCGGCGAGGAAGGGTTCGCCGATCTCGTGGCACTTTGCCAGTTCCTGCCGGGCCCCGCCTCCAGCCAGGTGGGCTTCGCGCTGGGGCTGATGCGCGCGGGGCCGCTGGGCGGGCTGGCGGCCTGGGCGGGCTTTACCCTGCCCTCGGCGATCCTGCTCGTGGCCTTCGCCCGCGGCGCGCCGCTCATTGCCGGGGCCACCGGGCAGGCGGTTCTGCACGGGCTGAAGCTTGCCGCGGTGGCGGTGGTCGCGCAGGCGGTCTGGGGCATGGCGCGCAGCCTCGCGCCCGACCGTCCGCGCGCCGCGATCGCGCTGGCGGCGGGGGGGCTGATGGCCGCGGGCGGGCCTGCGGTCCTTCAGATCGCGGCCATCGCGCTGGGGGCCGCGGCGGGGCTTGCGCTTTGCCGCGCGGCGGGGCCGGTGCCCGCGGGTCACCTGCCGCAGCCTGTCGGCCGCGCGGCGGGCATCGCCTGCCTTGCCGTCTTCACCGCCCTTCTTCTGGCCGCGCTGAGCGGCGGCGGCGACGGCCTCTGGCCCCTTTTTGCGGCCTTCTACCGTTCGGGCGCGCTGGTCTTCGGCGGCGGCCATGTGGTGCTGCCGCTGTTGCAGGCCTCGGTCGTGGCGCCCGGCTGGGTCAGCCCGGGCGATTTCCTGGCGGGCTACGGCGCCGCGCAGGCGGTGCCGGGGCCACTGTTCACCTTCGCGGCCTACCTGGGCGCGGTGGCGGCGCCGGGGCTGGCCGGGCCGGCGGTGGCGCTGGCGGGGATCTTCCTGCCCGGGCTTCTGCTGGTGGCGGGCGCCCTGCCGTTCCGGGACGGGCTGCGGCGTCGCCCCGCGGCGCAGGCGGCGATGCGGGGCGCCAATGCGGCCGTGGTGGGCATCCTGGCCGCCGCGCTTTACGATCCCGTCTGGACCAGCGCGGTCCACCGGCCGGTGGATGTCGCGCTGGCCGTCGCGGGCTTTGCCGCGCTGGTGTCGGGCAAGGTGCCGCCCTGGGCGGTGGTGGCGCTGGCCGCGCTGGCGGGCCTGCTGACCGCCTGAGCGCCGCCCCGCGCTCAGCCCCCGTCCAGCAGCCGGTGCAGCGCCGCCAGCGCGTTCGCCTCGGGCACGCCATAGCCTACCGGCTCGGTCATCCGGCCCTGCGCGTCGAACAACAGCACCGAGGCCGTGTGGTCGTAGCTGTAGCCACCGCCGCCGCCTTCGTCGGGGATCTTGCGGGCATAGATGTGAAAGGCCTTGATCGCCTTGTCGATCTCGGCGCGGCTGCCGGTCACGCCCACCGCGCCGGGCAACCACGAGAGATAGTCCTTCAGCACCGCCGCCGTGTCCCGTTCGGGGTCCACGGTCACGAAGACCACCCGCAGCGCCTTGCCCTGCGCCCCCAGCGCGTCCTGCCAGGTTGCGATGTCGCCCAGCGTCGTGGGGCAGACATCCGGGCAATGGGTATAGCCGAAGAACACGATCGAGGGCGCCCCCTTCAGGCTTGCCGCGGTGAAGGGCGTGCCCGCCGTCGTCTCCAGCCGGTAGTCGCCCTGCCCGAAGCTGTCGGCGATCCGGTCGGTCAGGTGCGGGGCCAGCCAGACCCGGATGCCCACCGCGGCCAGGGCCGCCACGGCAAGGCCCGCCAGCGCCAGACGCAGCCGCCGGGGCATCAGCCCGCCACCGGCGCGCTGGCGGCATCGGGCAGCGCCGGGGTCAGCGGCATCCCCGGCGCGGGCATCACCGCGCCCGAGCCGCCGCCATCCATCTTCATGCCGCCCATGCCGCCTCCGGCACCGGCGTTGGGCGCGCCCACGACCAGCGGCACCACCACCTTGCCCGCCTTCTCGAAGGTCAGCGTCACGTTGACCGTGTCGCCTTCCTTCAGCGGGGCCTTCAGGTCCATGAACATGACGTGATAGCCGCCCGGGCGCAGCTCGACCGTCTGGCCCGCGGGGATCGGCAGGCCGTCCTTCAGCGCGCGCATCTTCATCACGCTGCCGTCCATCGTCATCTCATGCACCTCGGTATGCCCGGCCACCTCGGCGGCGGCGCCGATCAGCCGGTCGTCGGCGGTGCCGGTGTTCTTCACGGTGAAGAACCCGCCGCCCACCGGGGCATGCGGCAGGGTCGCGCGGGCGTACCCGTGCGAGATCACCAGCGGGCCAAGATCGACGCTGGCGCCGGTCTTCAGCATGTCGGCCGTGGCGGCCAGCGGCAGGCCGGCCAGCGCGAAGCCGACGGCGAGGGCGCGAAGGAAGGTCATCGGGGGCTCCTTTCAGGGAGGATGCGCGGGGCACAGACAGGGCGTGCGGCTCTGGCACGATGGCGGGTCTGGCCCGCAGGAACTGGAACGGAAAAGACGGTGCGGCCCGGCCGCGCGGCGCGGCTGGGCGGTGGCGCGGTCAGGCGGCGGGTGGCGCGCGGCTGCCCGTGCCGGGGTCAAGCGTCCGGCGCGCCATGAGCGGCGGCTGCGGCAGCAGGGCGGCGGCCACCGCGTCGCGGGGCAGCAGCGACACCGCCGGGCAATGCGGCGGCAGCGCGGCCTCGGCCGCATGGGCCATCTGGGCCGTCACCCCGGACAGAAGCGCCTTGCCATCCTTGCCGCAGAAATCCGAGGCCTGCGCCCCCGCCTCCATCGCCTGGGCGATCACCAGATCGTCCAGCGTGGCCATGCGCTGCGCAAAAGGCGATGCCGCCCCGCCGAGGCCCATCACCACGGCCAGCAGAACCCCGATCAGCCGAAGGCGAAACAGGCCCGACATGGCGCCTCTGATAGGCCAAAGCCGGGCGCGGGGAAAGGGCGGTTTCGCCGCAGGCGTGGCGCCCCCCGCCGCGCGATGCCGCTTGCTTGCCCCGGCCCGCCGCTTTTGCCCCGGCGCGCGGGGCGGCGCGGGCCTATGACAGGCGCGGGGCACAGGGGCGCGCGGGGATGGATCAGGCACAGGTGCTGTTCGATGGCGGCCCGCTTGACGGCGGCACGGCCTTCGTGGCGCCGCGCGCGCTGATCCGCGCCGACACCGCGGCCGAGGTCGCCCCCGCCTTCGCCGCGATGGAGGCCGCGCGCGCCGCGGGCCGCTGGCTTGCGGGCTATGCAAGCTACGAGCTGGGCTATGCCCTGACCGACCGGCTCGCGCCCCTGATGCCCGCCGGGCAAAGTGTGCCGCTTCTTCACTTTGGCGTCTTCGACGGCCCGCAGCCCCTCCGCCCCGATCCGCGCGAAGGTCGGCCCTTTCGCCTGTCCGCCTTCACCCCCGCCTGGGATTTTGCCCGCTACCGGGCCGCTTTCGACACTGTGCATGCCTTTATCGGGGCGGGCGACATCTATCAGGCCAACCTGACCTTCCCGCTGACCGCCCGCGTCACCGGCGATCCGCGCGCGCTTTACGCCGCGCTCAGGGCCCGCCAGCCGGTGCCGCATGGCGCGTTTGTCGATCTGGGCGGGCCCCTGCTGCTGTCGCGCTCGCCCGAACTGTTCTTCCGCACCGACGCAGCGGGCCGGATCGAGACGCGGCCGATGAAGGGCACCCAGCCGCGCGACCCCGACCCCGCCCGCGATGCCGCGCGGCGCGATTGGCTGGCTGCCGACCCGAAGAACCGGGCCGAGAACCTGATGATCGTGGACCTTCTGCGCAATGACCTGTCGCGCATCGCCCGCGTGGGCTCGGTGCGGGTGCCGGACCTGTTCCGGGTGGAAACCTATGCCAGCGTCCACCAGATGACGTCGCGCATCACGGCCGATCTGGGCGGGCGTTGCCCGGTGGCGGATCTCTTCGGCGCGCTCTTTCCCTGCGGCTCGATCACCGGTGCGCCGAAGATCCGCGCGATGGAGATCCTGCGCGCGCTGGAGCCCGCGCCGCGCGGCGCCTATTGTGGCGCGATCGGCTGGATGGCCCCCGACGGCGCCAGCACCTTCAGCGTGGCGATCCGCACGCTGGTGCTGCCCGGCGATGGCACCGCGCGGCTGAACGTGGGTGGCGGGGTGGTCCACGACAGCACCGCTGCCGCCGAATATGAGGAAGCCCTGTGGAAGACCCGCTTCGCCCCCCCGCTGAGCCAGAGCGCGCCGCCTTCGCCCTGATCGAGACGCTGGGCTTCCGGCCCGGCATCGGCTTCCCGCGCCGCGCCCGGCACCTGGCGCGGATGGCGCGCAGCGCGGCCGCCTTCGGCTTGCCCTTCGATGCGGCGGCGGCGGCGGCCTGCCTTGACGCCATCGCCGGGCCCACGGCGCTGCGGGTGCGGCTGACGCTGGATGCCGCGGGGCGCATCGCCGCCACCACGGCCCCCCTGCCGCCTGCGCCGCCCGTCTGGCGGGTGGCGATCGCGCAGGAACGCCTTTGTTCCACCGATCCGTGGCTCGGGCACAAGACGACCCGCCGCGGGGTCTACGACCGCGCCCGTGCCGCGCTGCCCCCGGGGCTGGACGAGGCGATCCTGTGCAACGAGGCGGGCGCGTTGTGTGAAGGCGGCATCACCACGCTGTTCCTGCGGCGCGGCGGCCTGTTCGTGACCCCGCCGCTGTCCGCGGGTCTGCTGCCCGGCATCCTGCGCGAAGAGCTGCTGGAGGCGGGCGCCGCGGTCGAGGCGCCGCTGACCCCGGCCGACCTGGCCCGCGGCGATCTCTTCATGGGCAATTCCCTGCGCGGCCTGATCCCGGCCCGGCTGGGCTGACCGGCGCTGCGGTCTGGACAACGCCCGAACCACAGGCCATAGATACATCGGAACCGATGTAAATTGGCAGGGCAGATGACCGACCACCCCGAAACGATCATGAATGCGCTGCGCCGCATCGTTCAGGCGCTGCGCCGCAGCGGTGCGGCCGGCGACGGCCCGCTGACCGGGGCGCAGGCGCTGGTGTTGCGCCACATCGGCGCGCGTCCGGGGCTGTCGGTGAACGAACTGGCCGGGCTTACCTTCACCGGGCAAAGCACGGTGTCCGAGGTGGTCGGGCGGCTTGAGACCGCGGGGTTGCTGGATCGCCGCCGCGCGGCCGATGACGGGCGGCGGGTGGCGCTGTGGCTGACCCCGGCGGGCCAGGCGGCGGTGGCCGGGGTCGCGGCGCCGGCACAGGAAAGCCTGATCGCCGCGCTGGCGACGCTGCCGCCGCAGACGCTGGCCGCGCTGGCGGGCGGGCTCGAGGCCTGGACCGCCGCGGCGGGGCTGGCCGACCTGCCGCCGGTGATGTTCTTTGAACCGGGGCCGGAGGGCGCGGCATGACCCGGCATCCGGTCGAGGACGCCTCCACCACCTCGGGCCTGCCGGTCTCGCCGGGGCTGGGGCCCACGCTCGACCTGGCCCAGGTGGGGCGGCGGGGCAAGACGCTGACGCCACGGGCGCTGGTGGTCGTGGCGCTGTGCGTGGCGGTCGCGCTGGTGACGGCCCCAATCGCGCGGGTGCTGGTGCTGCTGATCGGGCTGATCACCAACCTGGCCTTCTTCGGGCGGGTGGCAACCGGCATGGTGTCGCCCGCGGGCAGCCCCCTGGGGCCCTGGATCGTGGCGGTTCCGGTCGCCGGGGCGGTGGTGGTGGGGCTGATGGCGCGCTACGGCTCGCAGGCGATCCGCGGCCACGGCATCCCCGAGGCGATGGAGCAGATCCTGACGAACGAAAGCCGCATCCCGATGCGGATGACCTTCCTCAAGCCGCTGTCGGCGGCCATCGCGATCGGCACCGGCGGGCCGTTCGGGGCCGAGGGGCCGATCATCGCCACCGGCGGCGCGCTCGGCTCGCTTCTGGGCCAGCTGGTGCATGTGACGGCCGACGAGCGCAAGACGATCCTGGCCGCGGGCGCCGCCGCCGGGATGACGGCGATCTTCGGCACCCCGTTTTCCGCGATCCTGCTGGCCATCGAACTGCTGCTGTTCGAATTCCGCCCCCGCTCGTTCATCCCGGTGGCGGCCGCGGCGCTGACGGCCATCGCGCTGCGTCCGCTGCTGTTCGGGGCGACCCCGCTGTTCGAGATGGGCGCCCTGGCCCCGGCAAGCCCCGCCGCCCTTGGCGCCTACGGGCTGGAAGGGCTGGCGATGGGGGGGCTGGCGATCGGGATGTCGCGGTCGATCTACGGGATCGAGGACGCCTTCGACCGCCTGCCGCTGCACTGGATGTGGTGGCCTGCCCTTGGCGGGCTGGTGGTGGGGCTGGTCGGGCTGGTCGCGCCGCATACGATGGGGGTGGGGTATGAGAACATCGGCCGCATCCTTGGCGGCCAGTTCACCGGAACCGCCGTGCTGGCGTTCTGCGCGCTGAAGTTCCTGTCGTGGTCCATCGCGCTTGGCAGCGGCACCTCGGGCGGGACGCTGGCGCCGATCTTCACCATCGGCGGGGGCCTTGGTGTCGTGGTGGGGCAGGGGTTGCAGGCCATGCTGCCCGCGGCGGGGGTCGACCTGCGGCTTGCGGCGCTGATCGGGATGGCGGCCACCTTCGCGGGGGCGTCGCGGGCGCTGTTCGCCTCGGTCGCCTTCGCGCTGGAAATCACCGGCCAGTTCAACGGGCTGTTGCCGCTGCTGGCGGGGTGCACCAGCGCCTATCTGCTGTCGGCGCTGACGATGACCAACACGATCATGACCGAAAAGCTGGTGCGCCGCGGCACGGCGGTGCCGACCGAATACGGCCCGGCGCCGCATTAGGCCGCGCTGGCCCGCGCGTGGCGATTTCCCCGCGGGGAAATCGCGCCACGGTTGCGGGGCCCGGGCGGGGCGGTCAGATCACCCGGTCGGGCGGGTTGCGGCCGTCGAAGAAGGCGGACAGGTTGTCCATCACCCGCAGGCCCATCGCCTCGCGCGTGCGGTCGGTCGCCGATCCCAGATGGGGCAGCATCACAAGGTTGTCGGCGCCCAGCAGCGCGTCGGGGATCGCGGGCTCGCGGTCGTAGACATCCAGAGCCGCGCCGCCGATGGTGCCGAACCACAGCGCCTGCGCCAGCGCGTGTTCGTCGACCAGTTCGCCGCGCGCGGTGTTGACGAGGAAGGCGCCAGGCCGCATCAGGTCAAGCCTGCGGCTGTCGATCAGGTGGCGGTTGGCCGCGCCGCCCGGCCAGTGGAGCGAGACGAAATCGCACTGCGGCAGCAGCGCATCCACCGTGTCGACCTGCGTCGCGCCATAGCGGATCAGTGTCTCTTCCGGCAGTTTCGAGCGGTTCTGGACCAGAATCCGCATCCCGAAGCCGAAATGCGCGCGCTGCGCCATGGCCTGTCCGATGCGGCCGAAGCCGATGATGCCCAGCGTGGCCCCCGAGACCCGCGTGCCGATCAGATGCGTCGGGTGCCAGCCTGTCCAGCCGCCGCTGCGCAGCTGGCTTTCGCCCTCGCCCACCCGGCGCGCGACCATCAGCAGAAGCGTCATCGCCAGATCGGCGGTGCAGTCCGACAGCACGTCGGGCGTGTTCGAGACACTGATCTTCAGCCGGCGCGCCGCCTCGAGGTCGATATGGCTGACACCCACACCGTAGTTGCCCAGGATGCGGGTGCGCGCGGCGGGCAGGTCGAAGACCTCGGGGCCAAGCCGGTCCGACACGGTGGGGCAGACCGCATCGAAACGGCCGAAGGCGGCGCGGAAGTCGGCCGGGCTCAGCGGGCGGTCGGTTTCGTTCACGGTCAGCTCGAACCGTTCGGCCATGGCGCGTTCGACCGTGGCGGGCCAGCGGCGGCTGAGCAGGACAGAGGGTTTCGCCATGTTGCCCCCCATTCCGTCACGCCGCCGCCATCCGGCGCAGCACGCGCGCCACCGTGTCGCCGATGACCGAGGGGTTCTCGGCCACCGTCACCCCCGCGGCGCTGAGGATTTCCACCTTTTCCGAGGCACTTTCCCCGAAGGCAGAGATGATCGCCCCGGCATGGCCCATCGTGCGCCCCTTCGGCGCGGTCAGGCCCGCGATATAGGCGACCACGGGTTTGCGCATGTGGTTCTGGATATAGGCCGCGGCCTCGGCTTCCTGCGGGCCGCCGATCTCGCCGATCATGCAGACCAGTTCGGTTTCGGGGTCGGCCTCGAGCGCCTCGAGGATGTCGCGGAAGGACGATCCGTTGATCGGATCGCCGCCGATCCCGACCGAGGTGGAAACGCCGATGCCCAGATCCTTCAACTGCTGCGCCGCCTCGTAGCCCAGCGTGCCGGACCGGCCGACGATGCCCACGTTGCCGGGCAGGTAGATGTGCCCCGGCATGATCCCCAGCAGCGCCTTGCCGGGCGAGATGGTGCCCGCGCAGTTCGGCCCGGTCAGCACCATGCGCCGGTCGCGCGGGTAGCGCATCATGTAGCGTTTCACCCGGATCATGTCCTGCGCCGGGATGCCGTCGGTGATGCAGACGCAGTAGCGGATGCCGCCGTCCGCGGCCTCCATGATGCTGTCGGCGGCGAAGGGTGGCGGCACGAAGACGATCGAGGCATTGGCGCCGGTGGCGGCGACCGCCTCCTTGACGGTGTTGTAGACCGGCACGCCATGCACCGTCTCGCCACCGCGGCCGGGCACCACGCCGCCCACCACCTGGGTGCCGTAGTCCAGCATTTCGCGCGTGTGGAACTGCGCGATGCGGCCGCTGATGCCCTGCACGATGACGCGGGTGCTGCGGTCGATGAAGATGGTCATTGCGCGGCCCCCGTTCTGGCGATCTGCGCCCGGTCGTTCTTCCACGCCATCACGGCGCGTTCGGCGGCCTCCATCAGCGTGGTGGCCCGGATGATCGGCAGGCCCGAGCGGGCAAGGATCTTCAGCCCCTCCTGCACGTTGGTGCCGGCAAGGCGCACCACCACCGGCACCTCCACCGGCTCGGCCCTGAGCGCCTGCACCACGCCTTCGGCCACCCAGTCGCAGCGGTTGATGCCGGCGAAGATGTTCACCAGCACAGCCTGCACGTTGCGGTCGGAGGTCACCAGGCGGAAGGCCTTGGCCACCCGTTCCGGCGTGGCCCCGCCGCCGATGTCGAGGAAGTTCGCAGGCTCGCCGCCCGCCAGCTTGATCGTATCCATCGTGGCCATCGCCAGACCCGCGCCGTTGACGATGCAGCCGATGTTGCCGGTCAGCCCGATATAGCTGAGCCCGCGGTCGGCGGCGCGGCTTTCACGGGGGTCTTCCTGGCTCTTGTCGCGCAGTTCGGCGATGTGGGGGTGGCGGAACAGCGCGTTGCCGTCGAAGGTCATCTTGGCGTCCAGCGCCAGCAGCCGGTTGTCGGCGGTGATGACCAGCGGATTGATTTCCACCATCGTCGCATCAAGCTCGGTGAAGGCGCGGTAGCAGCCTTGCAGCGTGCGGACCATCTGCGGGATCAGCGTGGCCGGGATGCCAAGCGCGAAGGCGATCTCGCGCGCCTGGAAATCGCGCAGGCCCACCGCCGGTTCCACGGTGGAGCGGACGATCGAGCCGGGCTTCTGGGCCGAGATCTCCTCGATCTCCATCCCGCCTTCGCCCGAGGCCACGATCATCACCCGCTGCGAGGTGCGGTCGAGCACGAGGCCAAGGTAGATCTCGCGGCTGAAGGGGGTGGCCGCCTCGACATAGACGCGGTAGACGCCCTTGCCCTCGGGGCCGGTCTGGTGGGTCACGAGCTTCATGCCGAACATGTCCGAGGTGGCTTCGAGGATCTCGTGATCCGAGGCGCAGAGGCGCACGCCACCGGCCTTGCCGCGGCCCCCGGCATGGACCTGCGCCTTGACCACCCAGCGGTCGCCCCCCAGTTCGCGGGCGCGGTAGGCGGCCTGTTCGGGGCTGTAGGCCAGCGCGCCTTCGGGGACGCCCACGCCGAAGCTCTTGAGGATGTCCTTGGCCTGGTATTCGTGGATGTCCATCGTTCCCCCCCCTCTTTCCGGTCGGGCCTATTCGGCGGCCAGTGCGGTGTGGAAGCGGCGGGCAAGCCCGTCCATCACCGCGGGCGTGTCGATCGCGGCGCCAAGCGCCGTCATCGCCGCGGCAAGGCGGGCCACGATGTCGGCAAGGGCGGCCTCGTTCAACTGGTTCAGGATGCCGACGCGCACCTGCACGGGTTCCGACAGGGTGGGCCAGATGCCGAAACCTTCGGCACGGCAGCGTTGCACCATCTCTTTCTCGCGGCCGGCCAGCGCGGGGGGCAGGTTCATCACCACCAGCGATGTCATGTTCGAGGTGACGGTGCAGCCCATGCGTTCCACCGCCCACCGCAGCGCGGCCTCGTAGGTCGCGTAATCGCGCGCCTTGGCCGCGCGGCCGTGTTCCAGCGTCAGCCGCAGCGCCTCGTGGAAGGCGGCGATGGCATAGGCGGAATGGGTGCGGTGATAGACCGGGGTCGGCACGTCCTGCCCGTCGATCACGCCCCAGTGCCGCGCCTCGAGCACCGGGTGATGGACGTAGGTCGCCACGCCCGTGCGGCGCACCTCGGCGATGTAGCGGTCGGTGAACGAGACGGGGGCATAGGTCATCGGCAGGCAGAGCACGCCCTTCTGCGGGCAGGACGCCCAGCCGTGCACGCCGGGGTAATCGTCGATCGAGAAATCCGCCACGCCCAGCGACGAGACCGCATCGACCAGACCCATCACGCCGTGGCGTTCGCAGGCGTCGGAAAAGCCCCGCAGGTCGTTCACCCGGCCCGAGCCGGTTTCCCAATGCGCCATCACCGCCCATTTCGGCCGGTGCACCGCCAGCGCGCCATCCACCACCTCGGCGGTGACGGATTGCCCGTGCGGCACGGTGACCACGGTGACCGAGGCGGGCTGCGGGTTCATCGGGTCGGCGGCCAGTTCCTCACGCGTGGCGGCCTTCATCCGCACGGTCAGCGCGTCGATGCCCGAGAAGGTGCCGTTCGCGAAGCAGACCACAGTGTCGCCGGGGCCGATCGCGCTCAACATGCAGTCAAGCCCGGACCAGCCGCTGCCGCCGACGCCGAAAGTGTGGATGTTGCGGGTGCCGAACAGGCTGCGCAGCATGTGCTTGCACTCGATCAGGCCGCGCAGCACATCGGCCTGCATGTGGTCGGCCACCCCGGCGCGGGCAAAGGCCGCCAGCACGCGGGCATCGGTGTTACCGGGGCCGGGGCCTGCGGCAAGCGTGTCGGGGATGGACAGGGCGGGGAAGATCGTGGGGTTGGTCATCGGGGCGCCTTCGCTGAGGATCGGCTGAAGAGATTCCGTTTGCCAGATTGCCGCAACCTGCCTTACTCCTGCTTTCAGATATCCAGATGGGTAGGTATTTTCCTGCCCGTTCGGGTGTGAATACGGTGGGATACACCGCTGTCCCCAATCCGAACGGGTAGGTATGTGATGAATGCTTCATCAGATCAGAACCTTAGGCCCGGCGCCGGGCGGATCGACCTGTCGCTGGCCGACGGCAATCCGCTGGTGCTTCAGGCGCTGTCCGAACTGTTCGACCGCGATCCCAGATTCTCGCTGGTGACGACCGCCGCCACCGCCGAAGGGTTTCTGGGCGCGGTGATGCGGGTGCCGGTGAAGGTGGCGGTGATCGACTGGATGCTGCCGCAACTGGGTGCGCGCAAGCTGATCGAGGTGCTGCGCGACCAGCCCGCGGCGCCGCGGATCGTGGTCTATGGCGATGACCCGCGCGGCGAGGTGGCGCGGCTGGCGATGCTGGCCGGGGCGGCGGGGTTCGTTGCCCGCACCACGCCGACCGAAAAACTGCTGGAGACCTGCCTTGCCGTGGCAAACGGCCAGATGGTGTTTCCGTTTCTGGATGTCCGCGATTTGCAGGCCGATCCGATCGCGCAATTGACGCGGCGGGAACGGGCCCTTCTGGAGGCCTTGGCGAAGGGAAAGTCGAACAAGGAACTGGCAGACGAATTCGACATTTCCAGCAATACGGTGAAATTCCACCTCTCGAACCTGTTCGAGAAACTGGGCGTGCGAAACCGGGCGCAGGCGATTTCCTTCTATTTCTCGTCGCGGATGGCGGCCGAGGCGTTGCAGCGCGGCTGAGCCGCCCGGCGGCCCGGTACGGGCGTTTCGCGGGGGTCCCCTTTGGCGCAACAATATTGCTTGACAGGGGGCGTCTGCCTCGGCCTTGTCTGCTGCCCGTCGATGCACCCCAGCCGCGAAGGATTCGCCCCATGAGCTTCCACACCATCGAACAGGCCCCCGCCCGCCTCAACCGCTCTGAACTCGCGGTGCCGGGTGTGGCCACGCAAATGTTTGAAAAGGCGGCACGATCCGATGCCGACGTGATCTTTCTGGATCTCGAGGACGCGGTGGCGCCCGATGACAAGGCGCAGGCCCGGCGCA
The DNA here is from genome assembly GCA_021845805.1 of Pseudomonadota bacterium. GTDB lineage: Bacteria > Pseudomonadota > Alphaproteobacteria > Rhodobacterales > Rhodobacteraceae > Solirhodobacter. Next base: position 21,733 of record JAJZVD010000037.1, read on the forward strand.
ACATCATCGCCGCGCTGAACGAGGTGGACTGGGGCCGCAAGACGATGTCGGTGCGCATCAACGGGCTGGATACGCATTACATGTACCGCGACGTGGTGGACGTGGTGGAACAGGCGGGCGCGCGGCTGGATCTGATCATGATCCCCAAGGTGGGCACCGCGGCGGATGTCTATGCCCTGGATATGCTGGTGACCCAGATCGAGGATGCGATGGGATTGAAGAAGCGCATCGGCTTCGAATTGATCATCGAAACGGCGCTGGGAATGCAGAACGTCAACGAGATTGCCGCCGCGTCGAAACGGAACGAAAGCCTGCATTTCGGGGTGGCGGATTATGCGGCCTCGACCCGGGCGCGCACGACCAGCATCGGCGGGGTGAACCCGGATTACGCGGTGCTGACCGACCCGCTGGCGGATGGCGCGCGGGCGGTGCATTGGGGCGACATGTGGCACTATGCGCTGGCGCGGATGGTGGTGGCGGCGCGGGCCAATGGCCTGCGCCCCGTCGATGGGCCGTTCGGCGATTTTTCCGACGCCGAGGGCTATCGTGCGGCGGCGAAGCGGGCCGCGGTGCTGGGCTGCGAGGGGAAATGGGCGATCCATCCCAGCCAGATCGCGCTGGCCAATGCGGTGATGAGCCCGTCGGAGGCCGAGGTGACGCGGGCGCAGCGCATCCTTGACGCGATGGCCGAAGCCGCGCGGCAGGGCAAGGGGGCGGTCTCGCTGGACGGGCGGCTGATCGACTATGCCTCGATCCGGCAGGCCGAGGTGCTGGTGCAGAAGGCGCGCCAGATCGCGGAGGGCTGAGCGCGCGCCCCTAGCGTGCGCCCCCGCCCCGGATCAGGCGGCGGCGCAGGCGCCCCGAGATCCAGTCCATCAGCATGACCATGCCGAGGATGAGCAGGATGTAATAGGCCACCAGTTCCCAGTCCTGCTGGGTGTTGATCGCCTGGGTCAGCAGAAGGCCGATGCCGCCGCCGACGATGGCGCCGATCACCGTGGCGCTGCGGGTGTTCGATTCGAGGAAGTAGAGCACCTGGCTGGACACCACCGGGACCACCTGCGGCAGCACGCCGTAGCGGTAGCGCAGCACGGCGTTGGCGCCGGTCGCGCGTATGCCCTCGATCTGCCTGCGGTCGAGGTTTTCCAGCGTCTCGGAGAAGGTCTTGCCGAAGCTGCCGGTATCGGTCAGCAGGATCGCCAGCGCCCCGGTCAGCGGCCCGAGGCCGAAGGCGCGGGTCAGGATGATCGTCCAGATCAGCCCGTCCACCCCGCGCAGCAGGTCGAACACCCGGCGCAGGGCAAAGCGGACGCCCGCCAGCGGGGTGAAGCCGCGCGCCGACAGGAAGGCCAGCGGCAGCGCCAGAAGGGCCGCGCCCATGGTGCCCAGAAAGGCCATCAGCACGGTTTCGAACAGCGCCTCGGCCACCTTGGCGTGGGTCCATTGGTCGTTCTGCCAGAAATCGTGCCAGATCCCGGCCAGGTTGCCGCGCGCGGGGTCGATGCGCTCGCCGCTGACGATGGCCGACAGCAGCGCGCCCGCCGGCTTGCCGTGATAGGGGCTGTCGACGGTGAAGAAGAACATCTGCCAGCCCAGCGAATAGCGGAACACCTCGGTCTTGGCGCGGGTGATGGTGATGCGGCCTTCGGGGGCCGTGATCGCCACGCGGGTGGCCGAGGCGTTGATCCAGTCGGGCCGGGGGCCGGGCGGGAAGGTGGCCGCGACATGGCCGGTGGCGTCAAGGCGGGCGGTGATGGTGCCGTAGCGGGGCAGGTTGACCACCGTCTCGGCCGGGCCGATCACCACGCGCGCCTCGCCGGGCAGTTGCACCGTTGTGGTGTCGCCCGTCCGCTGCACCCAGTCGGGTTCGCGCGCCGGATCGTAAAGCCCGCGGCGCGAGCCGCCGATCGCCACCGTCACCGCGCCCGAGCGGTTGTCGCGCGTCACCGCGGTGCGGTAGCTGTAGCTGTCCGACAGCAGGATGGCCGCATTGTCGCGCCGCATCCGCTGCGCAAGGCCCGCCAGATCGAAGGCATGCGCGAGATAGGCGAGGTAGGCCAGCACCAGCACGGGCAGCAAGAGGGCCAGCCGCCGGCGCCGGGCGAACAGCCGTTCGACCCGGGCGTGGATCACCGGGCCGTCGCCGGGCAGCACCGCGGGGTCATTGGGCGCGAATGCCATGTCAGACCCCTTTCGCCAGCCGGTTGCGCAGTGCCGAGGATAGCTGGTCGACCGCCACGATGGTCAGGATCAGCAGCAGGAACACCGCAGCGGCCGCATCATACTGGCCCAGGCCCCAGGAGATGGCGTTGCGCAGTTCGTAGCCGATGCCGCCCGCGCCCACGAAGCCCAGGATGGCCGAGGCGCGGATGTTGATCTCGAACCGCAGCAGGATGTAGCTGAGCCAGTTGGGCATCACCTGCGGCAGCACGCCGAACAGCATCCCCTGCGCCCAGGTCGCGCCGACCGAGGCAAGGCCTTCCACCGGTCGGCGGTCGGCGTTCTCGTTCACCTCGGAGAACAGCTTGCCGAGCGCGCCGGTGGTGTGCAGCGCGATGGCGATGGCCGCGGGGACCGGCCCGCCGCCCATCACGAAGACCAGCACCAGCGCCACCACGATGTCGGGCAGCGCGCGGCAGAGATCGAGGACGCGGCGCACGACCGGCACCAGCCGGGGCCAGGGCGCAAGACCGGGGGACGCCAGCAGCGACAGCGCGCCGCCGCAGAGGCTGCCCGCCAGCGTGGCCGCGGCGGCGATGTTCAGCGTTTCCACCAGCGCGGGCAGGTCGTGCCACAGAAGCCCCGGGATCAGCGCGGCTTTGCGCGAGGCTTCGGCAAGGATCTCGGCCGGGAAGTCGCCCAGATGCAGCAGACCGCGCAGGAACGGGCCGGAATTGCCCAGATCGGCCAGCCGGAACCCCGCCGCCATCGCCGCCACGAAGGCCAGCGTGGCCAGGGCACCCGCCTGCCGCCGCCGGGCGACCAGCCGCAGGTATGCGCTGCGGATGCGGACCAGATCGGATGTGGTGTCGGTCATGCTGCCCCCGGAACGGCGATGGGGCGGGGCCGTGTCCGGCACCCGCCCCGTCCTGTGTCGATGTCAGTTCGACTGGGCGCGGCGCACGGCCACGATCGAGTCGTAGTAATCGGCAGTGATCGGGACCACGCCGCCGTTGTCGCCGCCCGCGATGTTGTAAAGGCACTTCGGGTCGGTCGTCTTCATGCCTTCCAGCAGCGCCAGAACCTTGGCCTTCACGTCCTGCGGCAGCACCTTGCGGAACACCCAGGGGCCGTTCGGGATCGGCTTCGAGCGCCAGATCTCGACGAGGTTGTTCATGTCGATCAGGCCCGCGTCCACCGCCTTGCGGAAGGCGCCGTTGTTGAAGCCGTCTTCCCAGTTGCCCTGGCCGTCGGCCCAGCTGACGCCCATGTCGACCTGCTTGTTGTAGACGGCGACGATGGTCTGTTCATGCCCGCCCGAGAAGGCCACCTTGGAGAAGTACTTGGTCAGGTCGCCCAGCTTCTGGGTCAGTTCGATGTTCGGGATCAGGTAGCCCGAGGTCGAGTTCGGGTCGCCGAAGTTCAGCGTCTTGCCCTTGGCATCGGCCAGCGAGGTGATGCCCGAATCCTTCCGGGCGAAGCCGATCGAGTAATAGACATAAGAGCCGTCGGGGTTCGCCGTCACGGCGAGCGGCTCGACCGCGTTCGGGTCGGTCACGAAGGCCTTGGCATAGCCCGAGGCGCCGAGGTTGGCGAAATCGATGGTGCCGCCCAGCAGGCCCTGGATCACCCCGTCATAATCTGCGGGGGTGTAAAGCTTGACCGGGACCCCCAGCGCCTTCTGGACGTAATCGACAAGGCACTGGTTCTCGGTCACGCGGTCCTGCGCGTTCTCGCCACCCAGCACGCCGATGCGGAACTCGGTGATCTTGTCTTCGGCCTGGGCGGTGGCGACCAGCGCGGTCGTCATCAGGGCAGCGGCTAGGATGGTCTTCATCTCTCGACTCCTGGGTTGGGGCGGGGGCCTCAGGCGCGGGTGGGCGCCGGGGCGAGGGAGGGGGCATCGAGCGCCTCGATCGCGGTCGAGGTGGCGGCTTCGGAGAAATCGGCCCCCGCGCCGTAGATCGCGCGGGCGGCGTCGGTGGTCAGCAGGTCGGGGGTGCCATCGAACACCACGCGGCCGTCGCGCATCCCGATTACCCGGTCGCAGTAGCGCCGCGCGGTGTCGAGCGTGTGCAGGTTGGCGATCACCAGGCGGCCGTCTTCCTGCTGGATGCGGCGCAGGGTGTCCATCACCACCTGGGCGTTCATCGGGTCGAGGCTGGCGATGGGTTCATCGGCCAGGATCACGCGGGGGTCCTGCATCAGGGCGCGGGCGATGGCCACGCGCTGCTGCTGGCCGCCCGACAGGGATTCGACCCGGCTGGTGGCCTGAAGGGCGATGCCCAGCCGGTCGAGGATGTCGATGGCGCGGTGGATGTCGCTGCGCGGATACCAGTTCAGCAGCGCGGGAAGCGTGGCGCGGCGGTTCAGCGTGCCGTGCAGCACGTTCGAGACCACATCCATCCGGGGAACCAGGTTGAACTGCTGGAAGATCATCGCGCAGCGGGCCTGCCAGGCGCGCCGGGCCGGGCCGGTCAGGGTCAGCACGTCCTGCCCGTCGAACAGCAGCCGCCCCGAGGTCGCATCGGTCAGCCGGTTCATCATGCGCAGCAGGGTGGATTTGCCCGCGCCGGACCGCCCGATGATGCCGATCATCGCCGGGCCATCGACGGCAAAGGTCACGCGGTCTACCGCGGTGGTCCGGCCAAAGACCCGGGTCACGCCCTCGACACTGAGCTGCATGCTGCCTCCGTTCAACCGAGGGCAGGCTTAGCGCCGGGAGATGACAGCGCGATCACGCGCGCGTGACATTTCTGGAACAGCGCGCGGCGGGCGCGCGCCGTCAGGAATGCAGCAGCGCCGCGATCAGGGTGGCGGCCAGCACGTTCAGCAGCCCCACCAGCACCATCAGGAGCCCCGCGATCGAGCCTTCCTCGCGCCCCAACTGGGTGGCGCGCGCGGTGCCCGCGCCATGCGCCCCGATGGCGAAAAGCGCGCCACGGGCCAGCGCGCTGCGCACCGGCAGCCAGGACAGCAGCACCTCGCCCAGAATCGCGCCCAGCACCCCGGTCAGCACCACGAAGACCGCCGTCAGGTCGGGCACGCCGCCGATGTCCTGCGACACCTGCATGGCGAAGGGCGTGCTGATCGAGCGCGGCAGCAGGCTGAGCCGCAAGGTGCCGTCGAGCCCCAGCGCGGTCGCCAGCATCCAGCTTGTGCCGACCGCGGTCAGGCTGCCCGCGACCATCCCCAGCGCCAGCACCGGCCATTCGCGCCGGATCAGCGCGCGCTGTTCGTAGATCGGCACCGCGAAGGCCACCGTGGCGGGGCCCAGAAGCGCCAGCAGCCAGCCCGCGCCGTGGATGTAGTCGCGGTAGCTGGCATGAATGGCAAGCACCACGGCAATCAGCAGGGCCGGGGTCAGCGCCAGCGGCATCAGCCACCAGCGCGGCCAGTGGCGGTACAGCCGTTTGGCCAGCAGGTAGAAGGCGATCGTCAGCGACGACCAGAAGACCGTCGCGAGCCAGGGGTCAGGCTGCATGGCGCATCCTCCGGCGGCTGGCGAGTTCGACGGTCATCGCCGTCACCGTCATCACCGCGACCGTGCCGCCCAGGATGACGGCCAGGATCTTCAACCCCAGCAGGCCCAGCATCTGGGGATAGTTCAGCACTGCCAGCACCGCGGGCACGAAGAACAGCAGCATCTCGGCGAGAAACCAGTTTGCCCCCTTGCGCAGGCTGCACAGGCTGATGCGGTGGGTGGCCAGCAGGCCCAGCAGCAGCACCAGACCCACGATCCCGCCCGGCAGCGGCAGGCCGGTCAGGCGCACCACGGCCTCGCCCGCGATCCAGAAGGCGGCCAGCAGGGCCATCTGGCCGGGGCGGCTGTGGTGCAGGGCGTGGCGCAGGCGGATCGAAGCGGCATGGGCGGGGGTCATCGGCGTCTCCTCGGGCGGCAACGGGCCGCCTTGCAAGGAATATGGGCGCGGAGGATCAATTCTGGAAATGACTTGTGCGACTGGTATCCAGTCCAGTATGGAATGGTCATGAACTTTCGCACGCTTCAGGTCTTTGTCGAGGTGGTGCGCCAGGGCGGGTTTTCCCGCGCGGCGGAAACCGTCTTTGCCACCCAGTCCACCGTCAGCAAGGCCGTGCGCCAGCTTGAGGACGAGGTGGGCGTGCCGCTGATCGACCGGGCCGGGCACCGCAGCACGCTGACCGCGGCGGGCGAGGTGGTCTACCGGAGGGCGCTGAGGCTTCTGGCCGAGCGTGACGACCTGATGGCCGAGATCGACGAGATCCGCGGCCTGACACGCGGCACGCTGCGGCTGGGCCTGCCGCCCATCGGGTCAAGCCAGCTGTTCGCGCCCGCGCTGGCCGCCTATCGGGCGCGCTATCCGGGCATCGCGGTCCAGCTGGTGGAACATGGCAGCACCCGTCTGGAAGAGGTGCTGCGCGCGGGCGAGATCGATCTGGCGGGGTCGCTGCTGCCGGTGGCCGACGAGTTCGACTGGCAGCCGGTGCGGCGCGAACCGCTGGTGGCGCTGCTGGCGCGGGGGCACCCGCTGGCCGATGCGGGGCCGATCGCCATCGACGCGCTGCGCGACACGCCCTTCATCCTGTTCGAGGGCGGCTTCGCGCTGAACCGCATCATCCTGGAGGCCTGCCGTCGGCGCGGGTTCGAGCCGCAGATCGCCGTCCGCAGCAGTCAGGTGGATTTCATCGTGGAGCTGGCTGCCGCGGGGATGGGTGCGGCCTTCCTGCCGCGGCTGATGGCCGAGGAACAGCGCCGCCACGGGGTCGGGCAGGCGCTGCTGGACCATGCCGATACCGACTGGAACATGGCGATGGTCTGGCGCCGCAACGCCTACCTGTCGCACGCCGCGCGCGCCTGGCTGGCCTGCCTGCCGAAAGCGGATGCGGCGGCAGCCGATGCCGCGCGGGGGGTGACAAAGCCGGCCGGATCGGTCACCTGAGGCGCGCGGGGCCTGCGCGCGGGCACGGGCGGCCCCGATCACCAGAACCGTGGCCAGAACGGGTGCCGGAATGATCGCTCCTGCGGCCTTGGCCGTCTCGCTGTTCCTGTCGACCAACATCGACGATCTGTTCATGCTGCTGGGCTTTTTCGCCGACCCCGGCTACCGCAACCGGCAGATCGTGCTGGGCCAGTATGCCGGGATCGGGGTGCTTTTTGCGGCGAGCCTTGCCGCCTCGCTGATCGCGCTGGTGATTCCTGCGGCCTGGGTGGGGCTGCTGGGGCTGGCCCCGATCGCCATCGGCCTGCGCAAGCTGGCAACGGCGGCGGCCCCGGCCGACGCCGGGACGGTGCCGCCCCCCGCGGGGCGGGGGCGCGTGGCGGCGGTGACGCTGGTCACCATCGCCAATGGGGCCGACAACATCAGCAGCTACACCCCCGCGCTGGCGACCCGCGGGGCGGCCGACATCACGGTGATCGCCGCGGTCTTTGCGGTGATGACGGCGGTTCTGTTGGCGCTGGCCCATGCGCTGACCCATCATCCCCGGCTGGGGGCGCCGATCCGCCGGCATGGCCGCCGGGTGGCGCCCTATGTGCTGATTGCGCTGGGGGCGTTCATCCTGCATGACGCGGGCACGCTGGCGCTGCTGTTCTGATCGCCCCCGCCGTGGCCCGTCCGCCGATGCCGCGCGGCTGGCTGCGGCGAAATCACACCTTTGCCGCATTCCCTATGCTCACGGTTTCGTGTAAATTGTAAAAACAGTTTTAATTTTAGTGACCGGAGTCTTTGAGATGAAATCGACGTTGCTTGCGCTTCCCCTGATCGTCGCAGCCAGCCTGGCGCAAGCCGGCACGCCCACCACGACGACGACCACCACCAAGACCGACCCGACGCTGTTTCTTGGCCTGAGCTGGACCTTCGGGCCGGGCGTGTCCAGCACCGGTGGCACGCCGGGCGTGACGCTGAAGCTGTTGTCCACCAACAAGCGCAACGCGGCCGCCTTCGCGGCGGGCGTCACCTACAACTTCGACGGCTCGATCGGCTGCGACCTGGGCCTGGGCTACAACAGCAGCGGCAGCGCCTCGCTGACGCTGGGCTACGACATCTGCAAGCATTCGGCGCAGTTCGGCCTTGGTGCCTCGGGGATGCCGAAGACGACGACCACCACCACGACCACGCCGCCCCCGGTCTGAGGCGCCCCTGCGGGAGCGGGCCGACATGACGCTGTCTTCGCCGGGCCGCCGCCGCGCGCTTTTGGGTCTGCTGTCGGCCGGGCTGGCGCCGCTGCTGCCCCCGGCGGGTGTGGCGGCGGCGCCGGGGGATCTGGCCTCGCTGGGGGCCGTGCTGGATACGTTGCTGCCCGCCGATGCCTTCGGCCCCGCGGCCACCGCGCTGGGGGCCGAGGTGCAGATCGTGGCCTTTCTGGGCGAAAACGGGCCGCTGCGGCAGTTGTTCGGGCTGGCGCTTGGCTGGATGGACGGGCTGGAGGACCGGCCCTTCCGCGACCTGCCGCCGCCGCGGCAGGCGGCGATCGTCGCGGCGATGGCGGACAGCGATTTCAACCAGATCCCCGGGCGCTTCTATCACATCCTGCGGGCGCTGGCGGTCGAATACACCTATGCCGCGCCGGGGGCGCTGGGGGGGCTGCCGCTGCATCCCGCGCCGCAACCGGATGGTTATCCGCCATGATGCCGGGGGGCGCGCATGACGCGGTGGTGATCGGCGCGGGCGCCGGGGGCGGGGCGGTCGCCTGGCAGCTGTGCGCGCTGGGGCTGAAGGTGCTGCTGCTGGAGGCGGGGCCCGCCTTCGACCCGGCGACCGATTATCCGCAGACCGCGCCGGGGTGGGAGCGCCACGGCTTTCCCGCGCCGCCGGGCAGCCGGGCGACGCTGAGCTATGGCGATCTGGGGCGGCTGGACCCGGCGACCGAGGATCTGGTGTCCTGGTCGCGCGGGGGCTTTCCCTGGCGCCTGCCGCCCGGCGCGCCCCGCCCGCCATCGGACGTGGGCTATGCGCATGTCCTGGGGGTGGGGGGCAGCACGCTGCATTTCGTGGGCGAGGCGCACCGGCTGCACCCCGATGCCTTCCGCCGCCACAGCCTGACCGGGCAGGGGGTGGACTGGCCCATCGGCTATGACGATCTGGAGCCGTACTATACGCTCGCCGAAGAGGTCACCGGGGTGGCCGGCGATGGCGCGCCCGATGGACGCCCGCGGTCGGCGCCCTATCCGCTGCCGCCGCACGCGCTTGGCCCCGGGGCGCTGGCGCTGGTGGCGGCGGGGGCGCGCATCGGCCAGCATTGGCAGGTGAACCCGCGCGCGGCGCTGTCGCGCCCCCATGACGACCGCCCCGCCTGCAGCTACTGCGGCCAGTGCAGCCGCGGCTGCCCGCTGGGCGACAAGGGCTCGACCGATGTCACCTACCTGCGCCGCGCCGCCGCGACCGGGCGGCTGACGCTGGTGCCGGGCGCCATCGTCACCCGGCTGCGGACGGGGCCGAACGGCACGATCGCGCTGGCCGAGGTGGTGGCGGGGGGCCGCGCCGAAACGGTCGAGACGCCGCTTCTGTTTCTCTGCGCGGGGGCGGTGCAGACGCCGCGGCTTCTGCTGCTGTCGGCC